>JAHEEL010000169.1:479-5148 GCA_024640745.1 Actinomycetes bacterium | reverse complement strand
ATCGAAGCTGCAGCCCGACTCATCGAGGAAGGCGGAATCACCGCCGCAATGATCCGGAGGTAGCCATGACGCCAACGATCCGAGCACCCCGCGGAACCGAGATGTCGACGAACGGCTGGCTCCAGGAAGCGGCGCTGCGGATGCTGATGAACAACCTCGATCCGGACGTGGCCGAGAACCCCGACGAACTTGTTGTCTACGGCGGTCGTGGGAAGGCGGCCCGCTCATGGGAGGCGTTCGAGGCGATCGTCCGCACACTGCGCAGCCTCGAGAACGATGAGACGATGCTCGTGCAGTCGGGCAAGCCGGTCGGCGTGTTCCGCACCCATGAGATGGCGCCGCGCGTTCTGATCGCCAACAGTCTGCTTGTGCCCGATTGGGCGACCTGGGACACCTTCTGGGACCTCGAAGCCAAGGGCCTGATGATGTACGGCCAGATGACCGCGGGCTCCTGGATCTACATCGGCACACAAGGCATCCTGCAGGGCACGTTCCAGACCTTCGTTGCGATTGCGGAGCAGCGATTCGGTGGGACGCTCGAGGGCACGCTCACCCTCACCGCCGGCCTCGGCGGGATGGGCGGAGCCCAGCCGCTCGCCGTGACGATGAACGGCGGAGCCATCCTCTGCGTCGAGATCGACCCCGAGCGGATCGCGCGGAGAATCGAGCATCGCTACCTCGACGAACGGGCGGACTCACTCGACGATGCCGTCGCGCGGGTGCTCGCCGCGAAAGCCGACGGTCGCGCCCTCTCGGTTGGGCTCGTCGGCAATGCCGCCGATGTGTTCCCGGAATTGCTCAGGCGCGGTGCTGCGTTCGACATCGTCACCGATCAGACGTCGGCGCACGATCCGCTCAACGGGTACATCCCGCGAGGGTTCACGCTCGAGGAAGCCGCCGATATCCGCCGGAACGATCCCGACGCCTACGTTGTCGCAGCCCGCGAGTCGATGGCCGTGCATTGCGCCGCAATGGTCGGGTTCCGGGACGCCGGAGCCGAGGTGTTCGACTACGGGAACAACCTCCGCGGTGAAGCTGTCCTCGGTGGGTTCGCCGACGCCTTCAGCTATCCGGGTTTCGTCCCGGCCTACATCAGGGATCTCTTCTGCGAGGGCATGGGACCCTTCCGCTGGGCGGCGCTCTCCGGCGAACCCTCCGACATCAAAGCCACCGACGATGCACTTCGGGCCCTGTTTCCGGAGAACCGCGCCCTCCACCGGTGGCTCGGTCTTGCCGAAGAGCGCGTACCGTTCCAGGGCTTGCCCGCTCGAATCCTGTGGCTCGGATACGGCGAACGGGACCGCGCCGGTGAGGCCTTCAACCAGCTGGTGGCTTCCGGCGACGTGGCCGCTCCGATCGTGATTGGTCGCGACCACCTGGACTCCGGATCGGTGGCGTCCCCGTACCGGGAGACCGAGTCGATGCGGGACGGCTCCGATGCAGTGGCCGATTGGCCCATCCTCAATGCCCTGCTGAACACCGCGTCGGGCGCTGCCTGGGTCGCCGTGCACCACGGCGGCGGCGTTGGGATCGGCAAGTCGATTCATGCCGGCGCACAGGTGGTGGCCGACGGAACCGCTGAGGGTGCGGAACGCCTGGCCCGGGTGCTCACCAACGATCCAGGAACCGGGGTGATTCGTCATGTCGACGCCGGTTATCCGGCGGCGGAGGCCGTGGCCAGGGAGCGTGGCGTGCGAATCCCGATGTGGGAAACGTGAGGCAGATGCCGGTCGCCCGTTGCTTGCGGGACCGCAGGCGAGCGCCGGGAATCTCCGGTGACTGATCTACTCGTGTTCAACGTCGGGGAGTTGGTGACCAACGATCCGGCACGCGACGGCCTCCTCGGGGTCGTCGCCGGCGGTGCAGTCGCGATCGTCGACGAGCGGGTTGCCTGGGTCGGAGAGGAGATCGGCCTTCCCGAGCCATACCGTGGCCTGCCGCGGCTCGATGCCGGGGGAGCGGCGGTGCTGCCCGGCTTCGTCGACGCGCACACGCACCTCGTCTTCGCCGGCGACCGCAGCGATGAGTTTGATCGCCGGCTCCGGGGCGAGACGTATGAGGAGATTCTGGCGGCGGGCGGGGGCATCCACTCGACCGTGGCCGCAACCCGCGCTGCGGCGGAAGACGAGTTGTTCGACGAAGCGGCAGTTCGTGCGTGGCGCATGCTGACGAACGGGACGACCACGGTGGAGATCAAGTCGGGCTACGGACTCGATCTCGAAACCGAAGCGCGGATGCTGCGCGTCGCCAACCGCATCGGTCGCGACTTGCCGATTGACGTCGTCTCGACGTTCCTCGGTGCCCACGTGGTGCCCCTCTCGCACCGCGCCGAGCGCGACGCCTACGTCGACCTGATCTGCGGACCGATGCTCGATGCTTGTGCTCCCTTGGCTCGCTTTTGCGACGTCTTCTGCGACGAAGCGGCGTTCACGGTTGCCGAAGCCCGCCGCATTCTCGAGGCGGCGCAACGCCACGGACTCGGCCTTCGACTGCATGCCGACCAGCTCGGCCGCGTCGGAGCAGCGTCGCTTGCCGCCGACCTATCCGCCGCAAGTGCCGACCACCTCGACCACGCGACCGACACAGATCTCGAGGAGCTGCGCGCCGCGGGGACAGCCGCAGTCTTGCTTCCCGCAGTCTCTTTCTCGATGCGACTCCCGTATCCCGACGGTCGACGTATCTGGGACAGTGGGGTCACGGTGGCGCTTGCTACCGACTGCAATCCGGGGACCGCCCACGTTGAGTCCATGCCGTTCGTGGTCGCGCTCGCCGCATTGCACATGGGCCTCACGACTGACGAGGCGATCTGGGCGGCCACGCTGGGCGGTGCGACGTCGCTTGGTCTTGCCGATCGCGGTGCCGTGGTCCCGGGATCGGTCGGCGATCTGGTCCTTCTCGACGCGCCCAGCCGTCTCCAGATCCCGTACCGACCCGATGCCGATATCGTCGCCGCCGTGGCCAAGAGAGGGACGGTGCTGTGAGCGACTACTTCTCGGTGGAGCACCCGATTCGCCTTGCGCATCGCGGCTCCCGGGTGCTGTGGCCCGAGAACACCATGCACGCGTTTCGCGGCGCCGTCGAGGACCTCGGGTTCGCCTATATCGAACTCGATGTCCGACTCACCGCCGACCGTATCCCGGTCGTGATCCACGACGCAACCATCGATCGGACGACCGACGGCACCGGCAAGGTTTCCGACTATACGTTCGACGAGCTGGGGACCTTCGACGCCGCCTACCACTTCGATCCCGACCGCGGCTTTCCGCTGCGCGGCACCGGTATTCGCATCTCGCGGCTCGAGGAGCTCTACCGAACCTGGCCGGAGGTGCGGCTCAACATCGACCTCAAGGCCTCGAATGAGGAGTGGGCCGTCGCCGAAGTCGTCCGAGCGGCCGACGCCGAGCACCGCACCCTCATCGGCTCGTTCGTCGACGGCCGTATCGCACGATTCCGCAGGATCACCCAGGGCCGGGTGGCCGTTTCCGCCGGACCTACGGCGTCGGCCGCCATGTGGAGCGCATCACGGGTGGGAAGAACCACCCACCGCAAGGTCCAGGCGTACCAGCTCCCGTTCGACTACCGCGGGCTCAGGGTCGACCGGAAGCTCATTGACGCCGTCCACCGGGCCGGGGCGCACATCCACCTCTGGACCGTCAATGAGGCCGACGAAATGCGACGATTCCTCGATCTGGGCGTCGACGGCATCGTGACCGACCGACCGGACATCCTGAACGAAGTCCTCGCGGTGTAGCTGCTCGCACCGATTGCGGAACGGGTCGCGCAGATCTCTGTGCCCACTGCGTCCGCGTGGCGGTAGCGTGTGACCCCATGGCGGCAAGAGAGAAGGAAACCTGATGAAGGAACCGATCGGGCGGATCGTGCGGCTTCAGGTCCACGCGGAGCCCCTGAAGCAGAATGGCGCATACCGGCCGGACCCGCTTGTCTCGATCAACCGTGCGGTCGTCGGAGCGGAGGGCATGCTCGGCTGGGACGGATCCGGCTGGATCGTCGATACGCATCACCGCGCACACCCGCGAGCCAAGGGAGGCGGCAAGCGCGTGCTGTCGATCGGCTTCACCGGTCACTATGCAGCGATGGCGAACCGTTTCGACACGGTTCCCATCGGCATCGCCGGCGAGAACATCGTTGTGGACGGTCCGGCCGTCACGGCGGATGACATCGCGGATGGTCTCGTCGTTCGATGCGGCGACGGAACCGAGGTCGAGCTCCGCGCTCCGCAGCCCGCCGTGGCATGCACCGGATTCACCTCCTACCTGCTGAACGCCGATGAGGTGCTGGGACACGACGTCGTTGCCGACGACCTGGCGTTCCTGTCGACGGGCACGAGAGGCTTCATCCTCGACGTGACCCATCTCGATCGCCCGGTCGAGATCGCAGTCGGAGACCCGGTCTTCAGACGCTGAACGGGATTCCGTTCAGCAGGACCAACTCGTCGATGACGATGTCGCGTGCTTCGTCGAACGACAGCCCGGAACGCTCCCGAAGCGGGATGCCCCGCTCCTGCACGTATACGCGATAGCCGTCCCGGGCGTCGAGCACGTAGAGGCCGTCGCGCGGTCCGACCCGCCGGTGCCCGAGGCTCACGAGCATTTCATGGTCCGGGATCTCCGAGATGATGTCGACGCGTTCCAGGGTGAAGGCGTCGTTG
>JAHEEL010000169.1:0-469 GCA_024640745.1 Actinomycetes bacterium | reverse complement strand
GATTGCCTGCGCCTGCTCCTGTCGGGTCGGTCGGTCGATGGGGACGCTCCGTGTCGATGGTGGGTGCGGGCCGCTACAGCCGGGGCTTCCAGGCCGGACGGGTTGCTTCGTACACTTCGATCTCGCTCGCGTGTCCGAGCGTCAACGCGATGTGATCGAGGCCGTTCATCAGGCGGTGCTTCACGGCCGGGTCGATCTCGAATGACGCCCTGAACTCGCCGGCGGCGACCGTCTGCGCCGGCAGGTCGATCGTCACGGAATTGGCCGGATCGTTGGCGATTTGGGTGAGCGTTGCGACCTCGTTGTCGCTGAGCGCTACCGGCAGCAGACCCACGTTGTAGGCGTTGCCGCGGAAGATGTCGGCGAACGACGGTGCGATGATCGCGCGGAACCCGCGATCCTCGATCGCCCAGGGGGCATGCTCGCGTGAAGAGCCGGATCCGAAGTTCGGGCCCGTGACGAGCACCGA
>JAHEEL010000017.1 GCA_024640745.1 Actinomycetes bacterium | reverse complement strand
GTCAACGACGGACCGGTGACGATCGTCTTCGACGTCACCGATGGCCGTGTTTCGGCGCCCTGAGCTCTCGCTTTCATCGACCGCTCGGTGTTCACGCCGGCTCAGCGGGCCAGGAACGCCGTTCCGGCTTCGCAGAACGACGAGAAGTCGCAGCGCCGGCACGCGTCGGACGGCCGTGGATCGAATTGCTCCCGCGAGAAACGGCCGATCAGTTCGTCGATCCGTGCTCGGGCGTCGGCCAACCACGCTGCATCGACGGCGATCGACTGCGCAACGTACGTGCCGCCTCCGAAGAACGCGAACGCCACCGAGAGCCGCCCGGGGGCCGGCTTGGCGACGGCTCCGTCGGCCGCCGCGATAGCGTACGTCTGCAGCTGCACCTCGAGGGCGGGGTCGTCCGAGGGCTTCCCGGACTTGTAGTCGACGATCTCCCAGACGCCGGGACGCGGCTCGTACACGGCGTCGATCCGCCCGCGCACCCGGACCTCTGCAAACTGGAGGTCAATCGGTACCTCGGCGAACCGTGCCCGTCGGTCGGCGAGGGGAGACGAGAGGAACACGTCGTAGGGATCGGGCCCTTCCGACGGTGGCCCATCGCCGTCCGCAGTGATGTCGTAGACGGTGTCGTCGAGGTCATCGAGCGGAATCCTCCCGAGATTGTGCAGCTCGACCTTGCGGTGAAACCGGACGCCCCGTCGCAGCGCGGGGGATGGCCGCGTCGGAAGTCGATCGACGAACGCCCATCGGAACTGCTGCGGACATCGTGCCATGGCAACGAGGCCCGTGACCGATGTGGTCTTGATCCTGTCCGGCTCGGTCGCTGCGGGTCGGGGGAGCGATGCGAGATCGAGGCGCATCTGTCCGGCAACCGCCACCGCCGCTTCCTCGTGGTCGGGGAATGCCGTGAGCCAAGTCGGATTCTCCGCCGCAGCCTGGAGTGCTTCACGCCAGCCCGCATCGCCGAAGAGCGGGTCGGGGGCAGGTCGGACCGGAGCCCACAGCGCCGACCGGATCGGCCCCGGATCGTCCACGACGACGGTGGTGTCGGCCAATTCGGCCGCCATCGAAAAGAGCGGCGACCACGCGCGCGGTGTCTTGCGCTCGGGCGTTCGGTGGGAGCCGGAGATGATCAATCGGTGCCGCGCGCGAGTGACTGCTACGTACGCGGCTCTCCACTCTTCTGCCTCGTGGTAGCGGCGAAGGATGGCGTTCCGTTCCTTCTGTGTCGCGGCCTGCGAGAGATCGGGGAGGCTCTCGGCGTCGAGGCGAAGGTCGTAGGGGAGGAATCCCGCCTTGTCGACGGGGTTGGCGTACGACCGAGGACCGGAGGGAAAGCCACCCTCAACGACCGACGGGATGACGACGGTGTCCCACTCCAGGCCCTTTGCGCGATGGATCGTGAGCAGGACGACCGCGGGCCCGCGGGACACGGCGACCGTATCGAGTTCGCCGGGGGCGCTCTCATCCGATAGGAGGCTCAGATGGTCGAGGAACGAGCCCAGCGATGGACGGCCGATGATCGGCGTCCACGATTCGACCAGGTCGAGGAACCGGTACAGGTTGAGACGTGCGGATAGGCCGGCGCTCTCCTCCATGGCATCGATCTCATCCCACGCATGCATCGACGCGAGCACGACCCGGCAGAGGTCGGCCACCGGCGCCGTCTGCGCTTCCACGAGCAGAGTCCGGTAGCGGGAACGGAACTGTTCGAGCCGTCGGCGAGCCGACGCCGAGCAGCCGCCTACGTTCTCGAGGTTGTCGATACCGTCCATGAGGGTCGGCGCTGCACTCGTCGCGCTGTGATGGCTTCGGGCCCAATCGTTCAGGGCACCGAGGTCGGCGAGGCCGAGGCGGTAGCCGCTGCCGAGCAGGATTCTGGCGAGGTCGGTCGTTGCCGTTGGATCGTCGAGGATACGCAGCCATCCGACCAGCTCGGCGACTTCGGGCACGTCGAGCAGACCGCCGACCGACGCGACCTCGGTGGGGATCTCGGCCGCGAGGAGCGCTTCGCGGAGTGGAGCGATGTCCCGGTTCTTGCGCACGAGCACGGCGATGTCGTTCCACGGTGTCCCGTGAGCGTGAACCTCTTCGATGCGGTCGGCAATCCACGCCGTTTCTTCGGCGAGCGTTCCCAGCCAGCCGATCGCGAGGCCGCCCGGACCGGCGTCGGGACCGGGGCGCAGCGGGGTGAACCCGCGGTCTCCGTGGAGATGCGCTCTGATGCGGTTCGCGAGATCCAGGATGACGCGATCCGATCGCCGGTTGACGGACAGCGGCAGTGTCTCGGCGTCCGATCCGTCGGCGTTGGCAAAGTGGCGAACAAATCCCTCGAAGTTCAGGCGCGAAGCGCCGCGCCATTCGTAGATGGTCTGGTCCGAGTCCCCGACGGCCGTCACCGGGAACCCCTCGCCAAAGATCGCTCGGAGCAGCTCCCGCTGGGCGGGATCGGTGTCCTGATACTCGTCGAGGAGCACGATGCGATAGCGACTCCGGATCCGCTGCGCGATCTCTGGATGCTCGACGACCAATCGGTGAGCCTGGCCCACGAGATCGGCGTAGTCCACGACGCCGAGTCGGGTCTTGGCTTCGGCGTAGGCCTCGACCAGGGACAGGAGCTCGAGGCGCGTCGCCCACGCGACATCGCGCGAGTCGGCAGCCGGAGCCGCGGACCGCACAACATCCGCTCCGATGAGGTTGTCGCCGATCTGCCCGGCGAGGGTGGCTGCCTTGTCGAGCACGCCGCTGGGCTTCGTCAGATCGAGATGCTCGAACGACATCGAGCCGAGGCGTTCGCGCAGAAGGCGGCGCTGGTGGGCGGGGCCGATGATCATCGCGTCCCGTTCGACACCCACGAGCGCACCGAACTCTTGCAGCAGACGGTAGGCGAATCCGTGATACGTCGCGACCTGGACTTCGCGGCCGTCTGCGGACAGCTCCGGCAACGCACCGCGCAGTCGGTCGGCGAGCTCGCCGGCGGCCTTGTTGGTGAATGTGATGCCGAGCGCAGACTCGGGCTCGACACCTTGGGACAACAGCGCCTCGAGCCGAAGCACGATCGTCGTGGTCTTTCCGGTGCCGGCACCCGCCGACACGCGGAGCGGGACGAGCGGAGCTTGGACGATCGCCGCCTGTTCCGGCGTGAGCTCGATCATCATGAGACGAAGGCCTCCCTGCCTTCCGGCATGGCCGGGCACGCGCGCCGAACGGCGCATCGTTCGCATGCCGTACTCGGGATGGGCTGCCAGTCTTCTGCTTCGATTCCCCGAGCGACGGCGGACATCCGTTCTTCGATGTCGGTCACGAGAGACGCGTCGAACGAGCGGACGGTGATCGACGACTTGAGGGGGTGCATCGGGAACCACATCTCGGCACGGGCTGGCTCGCCGTGCGCGCGGATCGAGGGATCCTCTCGCGCCGCAATGAGGTAGAACCCAAGCTGCAGCGACGTTGCCGCTTCGGCGACGCCGACCGGCTGTCCGGTCTTGTAGTCGACGATTGCCACGGAGCCGCCGCGATCCTCGATTCGATCAGCGCGGCCGAGCCACCGTGTGCCGTTGCGTTCGATTTGCAGTTCGATCTCGGAGCCGAGGGGCGTTCCTGAGCTCGGCCACAGCGAATAGAGGTGCCCGAGCGCCACCTCGGCGCGGCTGCGCCACGCATCGTCGAAGGCTCCTCCGCCGAACAGGCCGGGCTTCCACCGGTCGTCCAGCACCGCGAGCGCCTCTGCCAGGGTTCCGTGGATCGCTCCGCGTTCGGATGCCGCAGTCTCGACGCGGTCGATCACCTTGTGGATGAGCGTGCCGAACTCCATGTAGACGTTTGGTTCGGCCCCGACGCCCAGCTTGCGCTCGAGGACGTATCGGCGGGGGCAGGTCTCGTAGGCGGCGGCCTGGCTCGGCGACAACCGGATCGGCCGCTGCACGATGCCGGTGTCGGGACCCGGTGGCATGGTTCCTGCAAGGCGCGTCGGCGGGCGGAGTCCGACGTCGGCGCCGCGTGCCAGCGTCTCGATGGCGCCGAGACGCTCCGGGGATCGAGCTGTGGGATCGCCTGCCGTGCGGCGGAGCGCCGCCTCGATCTGCCCTGCGGTGATCGGCCTGCCGGCTCCCGAAAGGTCGCCGAGTGCGTCGTCGATGGTCGGTGTACCCGCCGCAAGCGGGACGAATCGGCTCGGCGTGCCGCCGTCGATGTCGAAGCCGCTGTCGGTCGTGGTCCACACCACCCGTCGGCACGCTCTGGTCATAGCGGTGTAGGCCAACCGGCGTTCTTCCTGCAGACGAAAGGCCAGATACCCGACGGTGTCGCTCGGGAGGTGCGGTTGGAGGTGACGCGTCCCGAGCAGGGAGTCGTGCGAGCGGAGATCCGGGAACACGCCTTCGACGGCGTCCGCGATGAAGACTGCGTCGAAATCGAGGCCCTTGGCCTGATGAAGTGTTGTGACGGTGACGCGGTCGGCGGACTCGCCCTGGTAGGAGAGCAGCGGGCGAGCTTCGAAGTCCTCGGTCTCGCTGTGATCGCGGTAGTCGACGAGCGTCGCCTGCGGGCTGCGCTCGTTCCACCGCTCGAGGACCTGAGCGAAGGAGGACCAGGCCGCACGGTCGCGACCGCGATCCGGATTGGTTGCGACGTCGGCGATCTGGGGGAGAGTCGACCAGAGGTGCCAGAGGCCGTGGCCGGCCGGGGACGTGCTCGCCCAGGTCGGGTCCGAGAGCAACGCAGCAAGTGGCGCACCATCGCGGATCCCGGACCGGACGGCATCCGCCCATGATCCGCCCGACGCGACACGGTCTCGATCGAGTTCTGCGACCCGCGCCGGGGGCGTCTCGAACAGTGGACCGAGAAGGACGCGCCGGACGGCGCGGTCGATCGTCTCATCACCGTCCTCAGTTGCAGCTGCGGTAGCGAGATCGAGGATGAACTGCACGATCGGCTGTTCGACGAGTCGAGTGTCCGGCCGATCGTGTGGGATGCCCCGCCGATCGAGGGATCGCGACAGCGGCACGAGGAACCGATTCTTCGAACGGGTGAACACGGCCATCCGGCCGAACGGGACGCGCTGCTCGAGGTTGAGCCGATGAATCTCCGCTGCGATCCACTCCGCCTCTTCGACCTGCTGGGAGAATCGGCGAGCCTCAACCGATCCGTGGCCCGGCGCCGGCCGGACCTTCCCCGCGGCACCGGGGAGCTCGTGGGCGGTGATCCGAACCGCAGCCGTCAGGATCTCTTCGGGCACGCGAAATGACGTGGTCAAGATGAGCCGCTCGGCGGGTCGCCCGTTGCGTGCGAAGTCCTCCGGGAAGCGCCCTACGTTTTCGATGTCGGCACCGCGGAAGCTGTAGATCGACTGATACGGGTCCGCCGCCGCGGTCAGGTTGTTGTGGTCGGCGACCAGTCGCTGCAGCAGGACCGATTGCGCGTGGGTTGCATCCTGGTACTCGTCGACGAGAACGTGCCGGTATCGGTCGGCAACGGCGGCTGCGGTGGCCGGGTCCCCGAGCAGCGCCGCGGCCTCTGCCAGGAGCGTGCCGTAGTCGATGAGCGACCGCTCTCGCAGCACCCGGTCGTAGCGGTCGAGGAATGCCGAGAGCCCGCGCCAGTCGGCACGACCGCGCTCCAACTCGGCGAGTCGACTGGGTCCGACGAGTTGTTCGCGACATCGCAGGATGAAGTCGGTGACTTCGTCTGCGAACGTGCGCGTGGTGAGGAGCGAGCGGAACGCAGGCGACCACCTGTCGGGGTCTTCTTCGGCGAGAAGGTCTCCGACGAGCTGTTTCTGGTCCGGCCCCGGAAGGATATCCGGTGGACGATCCCATCCCCGGTGCCCGGCGTGGGCTTCAAGCAATCGTGCGGCGAATGAGTGGTAGGTCGAGACGTCCACGGCACGCGTTGGGCCGGCCACCGACGACCGGATGCGCCGGTCGAGACCCTCGGCGCCGCGTCGGGAGAACGACAGGACGAGCAATTCGTCGGCATGATCTCGCTCGATGAGGTGCGCGGCGCGCCGCACGAGGAACTCCGTCTTGCCGGTGCCGGGTCCGCCGACCACGAGTTGCGGGACCGACGCCGGTGCAACGGCTTCCGGCCAATCATCCGGATCGACGCGGATCTCGCGTGTCATGGGTCGAATGGGAGCGAGGCTTCGTGAGGCCGTGTTGAGCCGTCGTTGAGGATGTGGACGATGCCGACGTCGCGTTCGAGCAGCATCGGAGCGATCACGGTCGACCGCCGGCACGCCGCAGGGTCGGCCTCGCGGCAGAGCACAACCGTGGTGGAGACCGATGCCAGGGCGATCAACTCGGCAATCGCATCGGTGCGTTCGATCGCCGCCTCGCCTCCGAGCGAGACACCGAGCCATCGATACCCGATGCCGGCGTCTGCGGCCAGTCGTTCGATTCGGCGGCGGTGGAAATCGGGGGCATGCGGATCGTCGGGCTCCTCGCGGATGTCGACGATCATCGAGATACCGACGGCGCTCAGGTGCCGTTCGACGTCGTCGAACGATCGATCGCCGTGGCCGACGGTCCAGATCACGGTGGTCAGGTGCTGCTCCCGTCTTCGTCCGCGAACGCCGGGCAGATATCGCGATATGCACACCAGTCGCAGAGCACCCCGGTTCTGGTCGGGAAGTCGTTGGTTTCGATCGAGCGCCCAATCGCCGCCCAAAGCGCCTCGAGCTGTCGCTCCATGGCGTCGAGTTGGGCATCGTTCACCGGAACTTGGTAGACGGTCGGCCCGGTGAGGTAGATGAGCCGGAGGGCGTCGGGCGTGCGGCCCTCCCGGATGCGGATGAGGAGGGCGTAGATCTTGAGCGCAAAGAACGCCGACATTGCGTACTGCTCGGGCGGCGCCTTTCCGGTCTTGTAGTCCGTGATCACGAGGCCGTCCGGCGTCTCCTCCATCCGGTCGAGGATCCCCCGGATCGTCATGTCCCCGACGGCCTCGGTCAAATCGAGCTCCCGGGAGAGCGGCTCGATCTGTGTGGGGTCTTCCACCGCGAAGTAGTTGGACAGGATCGCGAGGCTCTCGATGCCCCAGGCGCGCTCGGATTCGACATCGGAGAACAGATCGGGGTAGTCGCGGTGTTTCGTCTCCTGCCATGCCTCGCGGAACAGGTCGGCGAGGCGCTCGGGCGTGCGCTCCGCTGCGGGAAGTTCGTAGAGACGCTCGAGCGCGAGATGGGCCGTGGTACCGCGTGCCTGATAGACCGTCGGTGGCGTCTCGATCCGGTCGATCGCGCTGAACTTGAAGAGCTGCGGACAGCGCTTGTAGTCGCTCGCCCGTGATGGCGACAGGCTTGCAAGGCGGTTGGATGCGTTGACGCCGTGCTGGGTTTCTGCGGTCATGAGAACGACTATACGGCAACCCTGTGACACGAAACACAACGGTGTAACTTCGGGGTCGGCTCAGAGCGGGAAAACTCGCTCAAGCACGCGAAAAGAGATCAGGCGTATCGGTTGACATATCTCCGGTCGGTGCCGTAGCTTCCCACTCGCTCGAACGGCTTCGGCCGGGAGAGCGTCCCGGACGGCGGGCCCTCGGGCTCACCGGCGCAGTGGTGGGAGACCTCCGCAGCGACGGATCGGACGGGTCTCCGGGTACGCGACCTCGGTCGCACCCCGGATCGGTGTCTCACTCCTTGGAGGGGGATACCAGTGGCCGTCGGGGCCGCCCAGATCCCGGCGAGTCACGCCGCACCGCCGCAAGGCGGGACGGTGTTCGGGCGGGGCCTTCGGGCAGCGCACGAACCGGCAACGACCGACGAGCGAAGGGTCACACCGGAGCGCGGAGGAACCGAGCCAACCAACGACGACGGTGCAAACCGACGTCGAGGGAACGTCGAGATGGCGAGAGTCGTCTTGGCAGAGAACCCCGAGAGGGCGAGGCGAAAGCCGGACTCCCTCGGGGTTTCTCGCGTCCGGAGTCATGCCCGCGCAGAGGGGACTCGCGCGGGGCCTCATCCTCACGACCTTGGCTCCCAGAGCCCACTCCGCTCCGCGCCGGCCCTTTCGGCCCGTCCACCGTGTGGGAGAGGCGAAGAACCCCGCGTATCTCGTCTCCCACGGACGTGGGGCAGACGGGGCTATTGCGCGGTCCCTCATGTGGCCGGTTCGGGCCTCTAGTGCCGCCTTTGCCGCGCTCCGGCTTTCGTGCAAAGAGGCGACGATCGCTTCTCGCGAAACTTCCCGCTTCTTCGCGAAATCTGTTCAGCGTTTCGGCTGGACTTAGGGCCGATGGCGGCCTACCTTCTCATCAAGTCGCCGGGAAGGGAAACTGGACCGGAGGCTTCCGGCCCGCAAGGGTCGGCTCGGGGCCCGCAAGGGCAACGGGAAGTCTGACCGGATGCCCCCCGCAAGGGGCGGCATCGGCTCCGAAAGGGGTCATCGGAAGCGGCCTTCGGGCCGGGACCGGGCGGAAGGACACCTTGCCGGATGGCTTCGGTCACTCGGCGAGACGCGAACGGTCGCAAGGCCGCTCGCACCGACGGATACTGCCTCTCGGGGCAGCCACCGTCGGAACGGGAACACCCCGAGGGGGCGCAAGCTTCCTCGGGGTTTCTCGCGTATCGCTTCGCGTACACGACTTCGGCTACACTCATCGCCATGGCATGGCCCGAAGACTCCCTCAGCGACGGCGAAGTCATCGTCACTTCGTTTCGGCAGCACTGGAAGCTGCTCATTGTCCCGATCGCGTGGTTCGTTCTTGCGTTGATCGTGCTCGGCCTCATCGAATGGGCGCTGCCCGACGGCGACGCGTGGGACTGGGTTCAGTGGATTCTCGTGCTTGCGGTGATCGGTGCTGCAGTCTGGTTTGTCGTGCGCCCGATCGTGAGCTGGCTGACCACGCGCTACGTTCTGACCAACGAACGACTGATCACACGGCGCGGCCTGATCGCTAAATCGGGCGTGGAGATCCCGCTGGAACGCATCACGAACGTCAACTTCAGTCAGACGGCGATCGAGCGGATGCTCGGCGCCGGAGATCTCCTCGTTGAGTCGGCAGGCACAACGGGTCAGAGCAAGTTCTCCAATATCCCGAATCCCGACAGCTTTGCGACATTGCTCTACAAGGTACGCGAGGAACGATCGCTTGCCGTGCAAGGAACCACGGTCGTCGAGGCCGGAGCGGACCCGACCGAGCGTTTGCAGCGCCTCAAGCAGCTCCACGACGACGGCATTCTCTCCGATGCGGAGTACGAAGCGAAGCGCCAGAAGCTCGTCGACGAGATCTGATCGGCTACCGCAGGCTGAATCGGGCGACGGTTTCGATGTGATACGTGTGTGGGAACAAGTCCACCGGCTGTATCCACTCCGGCGTGTACCCGGCCGCATGGAGCAGCCTGGTGTCCCGCGCAAGGGCCGCCGGGTCGCAGGAGATCAACACGATCGTGCGTGGCGCAGCTCGGGACGCGGCATCGACGCCGGCGGTACCGAGGCCGGCCCGTGGAGGGTCGAGCACGGCAACATCCCACCGATCGGCCACCGTCGACGCAACGGTTTCGAACTGTCCGTGCAACGACCGGAATCTTCCCGGTATCGACCGTTCGAGATTGCCGGCGATCGCCCGATACGCAGCGTTCCCGGAATCGATGGTGATCACACGTCCGGCCGATCGTCCGACGGTTCCGGCGAACAGGCCGACCCCTGCATAGCCGTCGAGTAGCACGTCGTCGCTGTTGACGGCAGCGGCGTCTGAAACGAGGCCGACGAGCGCCTCGGCACCGGCGGTGTTCACCTGGAAGAAGGCGTCGGCTGGGATGCGAAAGCGGACTCCGTCGACCGATTCTTCGAGCCACGGCCGCCCGCGAATGGTCCGGAGGCCGCCGCGCGATCGGGCGACCACGGAGGCGTCCCAATCGCCGGCTTGTTCGGGAACGTGGCCCTCGACCAGGATCATTGCGTCACCGGTGTTGATGCCCGCACGGAGCACCACCTTGATCGTGCCACTCAGGTCGCCGAGCCGCCCGAACCGCGCGGCCAACTCCGTGCACAGGAGCGGACAGGCGTCGAGCGCCACCAGGCGATGCGATGCCCGCTCGTGGAGCGCCGGACGCCCCTGCACAACCGAGAAATCCATCCGGTTGCGATACGCGAGGGGCGGGCCCGGTGCAATTGTGGGCAACACCGGAACGTCGCGCATGCCGCCGAGATGGGCGAGCTGTCCGGCAACGATGGCGCGTTTCCACTCGAGTTGCCGCTCGTAGGAGGCGTATTGCCAGGTGCACCCGCCACAGGTCGCAAATGCAGGGCACGGAGGTTCGACGCGGTCGGGGGAGGGCTCGATGACCCGGACAAGGCGTCCCCGAGCCCATTTCCGCTTGTCCCGCGTCACTTCGATCTCGGCTCGCTCACCCGGCATGACGTCTGGGACGAAGTGGGCTTTCCCGTCGATCCGCCCGACGCCTTCGCCTCCGTGCGCGACCGAGTCGATGGTGAGTTCCGGCATGAGATGACGGTAGTAGGGAGACGCTCGACACGAGGGTCGAGGCTCAACGCCTCGGGGTGTCTCGTGTCTCGGGTCTCATGTCTTGCACCCGGGGGCTCCTAGCCTCTCGGCCATGCGAGACCGCTGTTCATGACATCCATTCTCTGGTTCCACGCGCACTGGGTGTATGTCGCGCTCGCCACGACGGGGATCGTCGGGCTGTGGGGGCTTGGTCTCGCCGCGCTTCATCGCCTGCCGGGGCGTGCCTTCCGAATTGGTGTCTCCGTGGCGATCGCCGCGGCGCTCATCCAGGTGGCGGCCGGCGTTGCGCTCTACGTATACGGGCTCCGGCCGCTCAACGGGTTTCACGTGTTCTACGGCATCTTGATCGCCGTGACACTCAGCCTCGCGTACATCTACCGTGTCACGCTTGCTCGTCGTCCGGCGCTGCTGTATGGACTCCTCTTGTTGTTCGTGATGGGGCTTGGCTTTCGAGCGTGGTCCAACGTCGGGTGAGTGCGGTCCCTAGGATGTCGCGGCCGAAGGAAGAGGAGCCGAGCTTGCTGCACGGGAAACGACTGGTCATCACCGGGGTGCTCACCGATGCTTCAATTGCGTGGCACACCGCCCGGATTGCACAAGAGCACGGCGCAGAGATCGTGCTCACCGGCTTCGGTAGGGCAATCAGGCTGACCGAGCGGTCGGCCAAGCGCCTCCCCGATCCGCCACCGGTTGTCGAACTCGACATCAACGATCCGGAACACATGGCGAATCTCGTCGCCGACCTCGAAGAACGGTGGGGCGCGGTCGACGGTGCCCTGCACGCCATCGCGTATGCACCCGAAGATGCGCTCGGGGGCAACTTTCTCGATACGCCCGCCGAGTCCGCCGCGACCGCGTTCCTGACGTCTGCGTTCTCCTACAAGACGTTGGCCACGGGCCTCCTTCCCTTGATGCGCGCCGCCGGCGGAGGGTCCCTCGTTGCACTTGATTTCGACAATTCCACGGCATGGCCGGCCTACGACTGGATGGGCGTCTCGAAGTCCGCCCTCCAGTCGGTGACCCGGTATCTTGCCCGCTACCTCGGCGATGACGGAATCCGGGTCAACGCAGTGGCGGCCGGACCCTTGGCCACCGTTGCCGCGAAGTCGATCCCGGGTATCGAGGAGTTCGTCGACGCGTGGCACCAGCGGGCTCCGCTGCCCTGGGATATCCACGATCCCGATCCGGTCGCGCGGATGGTCTGCGTGCTGCTGTCCGACTGGATGCCCGCCACGACCGGCGAGATCATCCACGTCGACGGCGGGTTCCACGCGATCTCACTCGATCGCCGCACGTCCGACGAGGACGCCTGATTGTCCTCGCACCAGTCTGCTGGTCGGTAACCTGCTCGCATGTCGAGAGTGATGGTCTTGTTTGGTGGCCGTTCGGCCGAGCACGAGGTCTCCTGCGTTTCGGCGGTTGCGATCTACGACGCCCTGATCGAAGCCGGCCACCGGGTGATCCCGGTCGGCATCGATCGAAACGGTGAGTGGTGGATCGTCGATACCGCGCATCGCCCGTTTCGTGCCGAGGGCAGGCCGGCCGCGCTGCGGCTGCCGGATGGGCGCCTCCTCGTCGGCAATGACGTCGTCAACTACGACGTGGTGTTCCCGGTGTTGCACGGACCGTACGGCGAGGACGGCACCATGCAGGGCGTCTTCGAGATTGCGGGCAAGCCGTACGTTGGATGCGGCGTCTTGCCGTCGGCCCTGGCGATGGACAAGGACATCGCAAAGGGGATTTTCGTGGCGGCCGGGATCCCAACCTCGCGTTGGGTTGTTGTTCGAGGTCCCGAGTTCCGCGCCGACCCGTCGGGCACCGTTGGATCCGTGGTCCACGAGCTGGGTACTCCGGTGTTCGTCAAGCCGGCTGAGCTGGGTTCATCCGTCGGTATCAGCAAGGCTCGAGATAGCGACGGTATCCGACAGGCAATCGAGACGGCGATGCGCTACGGCGAGAAAGTCATTGTCGAGGAGTTCATCGAGGGCCGCGAGATCGAGGTGGCGGTGCTCGACGGACCGCGCACGGCCCTGCCGGGTGAAGTCCATGCGGCAGGTGAGTGGTACGACTACGCCTCGAAGTACGAAGACGAGTCCAGCGATTTCGAAGCGCCGGCGCGCCTCCCGCAGGCGCGGGTAGCCGAGGTTCGCTCTCTGGCCGCGAGGGCATTCGAGGCTCTGGAGTGCCGAGGGCTGGCTCGCGTGGACTTCTTCTTCGCGGACGGTCGCGGGTTTCTGATCAACGAGATCAACACCATGCCGGGCTTCACGCCGATCTCCGGGTTCCCCAAGATGTGGGCTGCAACCGGGATGACCTATGCAGAACTCTGCAACGAGCTCGTCGAGCATGCCGACCGGCCGTAGGACGCGAAAACCGCGGGATCGGTCGCCGTGGCGACTGATCCGAACCGGCTGCGTCAGAGCCTGATAACGGGGCAGGTCAACGTGCGGACGATCCCATCGACCGGTTGCACGGCGGACACGACCAGTTGACCGAGGGCGTCGACGTCGGCGGCCTCGACGAACACCACCACGTCATACGGCCCGGTGACCGCTTCGGTGGAGATGACGCCAGGCATATCCCGGATGCTCCCGGCGACGTCGGCGGCTCGACCGGTGTCGGTCTGGATCAGAACGTATGCTCGAACCACGGATCCTCCTCGCTTCGGGAACCCAGTGTACCGGGAGGAATCGAGGGTTAGTAGCCGTCGGCTCCGAAGCGCAGATCGCGCGCGTAGAGGCGGCCCTCGTGATCATCGGTGTCGAAGATCACGCGTTGCCCCTGCCGGAGCATGCGGAACATGGAGCCGTCGAGTGAGCCGGGGCGTAGGTAGACCTCGGATCGGTCGTCGTCTCGCACGATCACGCCGACCCCGGAAACGGGGTCGTAGACCTTGACGACGCCCTGCACGGGCTAGACCTTCTCGACTTTGCCCGCCTTGATGCACGACGTGCAGACGCGGATGCGGCGGGAGTTACTACCGTGCTTCACCCGCACACGCTGGATGTTCGGGAGCCAACGGCGGCTCGACCGCTTGTGGGAGAAGCTGACTTGTTTGCCGACCCACGGCTCCTTGCCGCAGACTTCACAGCGGTATGACATGTGGGGAGGACCTCCTGAGGTGACGCGGGAGGCTAGCAGGGTAGGGTGAACAACGATCTTCGAACCACGACCGACCATCATGGGTGCGTGACCGACGCCGCTCAACCATCCCACGGCCGGAGCCTTGCCTACCTCGCCGACGTGCCGATCGACGCCGTCAAGGACATCGGACCTCGCAAGGCGAAGCGGTTGACCGAGGCGGGTATCGGCTCGGTGGCGGCGCTGCTCCTTCACGCGCCGCGCCGCTACCTGGATCGGTCCCAACTGTTCGACCTTTCGTCGGTTCCGCTCGGTGAGGAGGTCACCGTCGGAGGTGTGGTGCGGAGCGTTTCGAGGAGGCGGATTTCGAAGAACCGGGTGATGATCGAGGCGACGATCGGGGACGGGACGAGCACGTTGAAGGCGGTGTGGTTCAATCCCTATCTCAAGGTGGATCAGGGCGAGGAGATTGCCCTGTCCGGGAAGGCTGAGCTGTTTCGCGGTCGCCTCCAGATGAAGGCGCCGGACCTCGATCGGCTCGATGACGAAGAATCGCTCGTCACGGGACGGATTGTGCCGGTTCATCCTCGCGTCGGAGGCCTCACCCCGCGACAGCTCCGCGCCGCCGTGGACAACGCCCTGAAGCGGTCTCGTCCGATCGCTGAGGTGGTGCCAACGGAGATCCTGTCTCGGCTCGGACTTGCCGGCCGCGACGAATCCATTGCCAACATCCACTTCCCAACCGGTCGAGCGGACGCCGACCGGGCACGAGATCGCCTGATCTTCGACGAGTTCTTCCGCATCGAGGTGGCGCTGGCCCTGCGCAAATGGCGGCAAGGCCTCCAGGCCCGAGGAGCCAACCATGTCATCGACGGCGAGCTCGTCGACCAGTTTCTGGGCGCGCTTCCGTATCGCCTCACGGCTGCACAGGAGCGCGTTATCGGGGAGATCCGCGATGACCTCGCGGGAGACCACCCGATGCACCGCCTGCTCCAAGGCGAGGTCGGCTCCGGCAAGACGGTGGTTGCGCTCTGCACGCTCCTCATGGCCGTTCAGGGGGGATTCCAAGGCGCGATCATGGCGCCGACGGAGGTACTCGCCGAGCAGCACTTCCTCTCCACGGTGGACGCGCTCGAAGCCGCGGATCTCGCCCCCGGCGGCGGCCCGGACCAAGGGGGAACCGAGAATCTGTTCGCAGGCGAAACCGGCCCATCGGTTCGCGTCGCCCTGCTGACCGCTCATCGCGCGATCACCAACTTCTCGGGCAGTGTCGACCGCTCCACCGTGCATGGATGGACTGCCGATGGGACCATCGACATCGCAATCGGCACCCACGCCCTCATCCAGGAGGGCGTCCAGTTCGCGCAGCTGGGCATCGCCGCGGTCGATGAGCAGCATCGCTTTGGTGTGCACCAGCGTGTGAAACTGCGCGACAAGTCCTCTGATCACGATCCCGACCTGCTCATCATGACGGCGACACCGATTCCGAGGACGCTCTCGATGACCCTGTACGGCGACCTCGACGTGTCGGTGCTCGATGAGATGCCTCCCGGACGGATGCCGGTGACGACCGCGCACGTCCCCAAGGAAGCGGAGGAACTCGAACGGGTCTACGATCGGGTGCGAGACGAGGTGGCCGCCGGGCGCCAGGTGTTCGTTGTTTGCCCGCTCGTCGACGACTCGGCCAAGCTCGAAGTGAAGTCTGCGACGGCCGAGTACGAGCGGCTCCGCTCGGTCTATCCGGATCTGCGTCTCGGCCTTCTCCACGGCCAGATGCGGCCCGCCGACAAAGAGAGTGTCATGCACCGGTTCCGGGCGGGCGAGCTGGACGTGCTCGTGGCGACGACCGTGATCGAAGTCGGCATCGATGTGCCGAATGCAACGATGATGGTGATCGAGGATGCCGATCGCTTCGGTCTCAGCCAGCTGCACCAGCTCCGCGGACGCGTGGGGCGGGGCGAGCACCCATCGGTGTGCCTGCTCATCGCTGAGCCCTCGACCACGGACGCAGAGGAGCGAATCGCAGCCATGGTCGCCACGACGGACGGCTTCCGTCTCGCTGAAGAAGACATGAGGATTCGGGGCCAGGGCACGGTCTTCGGAGCCCGCCAGTCCGGCCTGACCGACCTCCGCCTTGCGGATCTTCTGCGAGATGTCGAGGTCCTGGTTGCCGCGCGCCGCGAAGCGTTTGCCCTGGCTCGGAGCGATCCGGAGTTGCACCATCATCCGGATCTCGTCGACGAAGTGCAGGCATTGCTCGGCGACGATGCAGAATGGCTCGAGCGAAGCTGATCCCGGGACAAAGGAAGGACAGATGCGCATCATCGCCGGTGCGGCCAAGGGCCGGCGGCTGGCAGCACCGCGTTCG
This sequence comes from Actinomycetes bacterium, assembly GCA_024640745.1. GTDB lineage: Bacteria > Actinomycetota > Acidimicrobiia > Spongiisociales > UBA5794 > JAHEEL01. Next base: position 2,654 of record JAHEEL010000017.1, on the reverse strand, counting down.
GGCACGCGCCCATTCACGGCTCGCGCACGAGAGGCGATCTTCTCTTCGCTCCAGCAGCGGCTGCCGGATTCGGTTGTGCTCGATCTCTACGCGGGGAGTGGCTCGCTCGGTCTCGAGGCAATGAGCCGCGGAGCATCGTCCGCGGTCTTCGTGGAGCGCAATCGCGCGGCGGTCCGAGTCCTTGCCGACAACATCGCGGCAGTCGATCTCGGAGGCACGTTGGTGGAGGCCGAAGTCGAGCGCTTTCTCCAGACCGATCGTGGGACGTACGATCTGGTGTTCGTCGACCCTCCCTTTGCCCTCGCTGATGAGGACGTCGGAACCGTTCTGCGCCTGCTCGGTGATCGCGTCGATCGAGCGGGGTGTGTGGTGGTGCACCGCCGAGCGGGGGGAACGGCGCCGGAGTCCGATAGTCTGCGGTGCGCCGACCGGCGACGGTACGGTGACAGTGAAATCTGGATCCTCGTGAAGGAGCAACCTTGACCGCGGCGCTTATCCCGGGCAGTTTCGATCCGCCCACGAACGGGCACCTCGACGTCATCGAGCGCTGCGTCGGAATCTTCGACGAGATCATCGTCGGCGTGATCGGGAACCCTTCGAAGTCGCCCCTCTTCGATGAGGTCGAGCGGGTCGAGATGCTCACCGACCTCTGCTCACAGTGGGACAACGTTCGAGTCGGCTCGTTCGGCGGATTGCTGGTGGACTATGCAACCGAGGTCGGCGCGGATGTAGTGGTCAAGGGTTTGCGAGCGATGACCGACTTCGACTACGAGTTCCAGATGTCACAGATGAACCGGCACCTCTCGGGAATCGTCACCCTGTTCGTGGCTACGAAACCCGAATTCGGCTACCTATCGTCCTCGCTCGTCAAAGAGGTATCTCGTCTCGGCGGCACGATCGACGCGCTCGTCGCGGCCGCCGTCGCCGCCGCCATGAAGGAGCGTCACGCATGACCATGGAACACTCGGACCACCCCCAGGCGCCGCCGCCGGTCCCCGGCGGATTGCTGGACATGCTCGAGAACCTGATGATCGAGATCGAGAATGCACGGCAGGTGCCGCTGTCCAACAGCGTGATGATCAACCAGGACGACACCCTCGACGAGCTCGCCAGGATCCAGAGCGGCCTACCGGAAGAGCTCCGGGCGGCCCGCTGGATGGTCCGCGAGCGCGAGGCGTATATCGCGCGGACGAACGAGAAGGCCCGCGAAGTCCTGGCCGACGCCAAGGAACGATCCGATCAGATGGTGTCGGAGTCGTACATCGTCCAGGAGGCGGTGGAGGAAGCGAACACGCTCGTTCGCAACGCTGAGACCGAGGCTCGCCGGATCCGCCTCGAAGCCGAGGACTTCGCCGAGCGGCATCTCGCCGAGGCTGAACAGGTGCTCGCCGAGCTGCTGCGCTACGTGCGGGAAGCGAGATCTGAGCTCCACCAATCGCTGCCGCCGACACCGCCGCCTCCCGTCAGCCAGTAGCCGCCCGGCCCGCATCGCACGGATCACCATTCCGCCGAAACGAGGCACCCCATGACCCGATCGCCATTCCTCCTCGACATTTCCGATCTGCTTGGGCGGGACGTCCCTTCGCGCCCGGTCGTCGTCGAGACCGTTGTCGACTGGAAGCTCGAGATGAGCCGGGTCCTTGCCGAGCCGCCGCTCGTCGCCGACCTCACCGTTGGCCCGGTGCCGGGCGGGATTCTCGTTCGGGGCGAGGTCTGTTGTTCCGCCGAGCACGTATGCCGCCGGTGTCTCGAGACGTTCGTCGACGATGTGTGCGAGCCGGTCACGGGTCTCTTCGAAGCTGATCCGGGTGAGGATGCCTACCCGATCGAGGGCACCGTCATCGACTTGGAGCCGTTCCTTCGCGACGAGACGCTCCTGGGATTCACGATTCTCCCGATCTGCGACGAATCCTGCGAGGGACTTGTGAGTACAGCGGAAACGGACTTGAATACCGACTCCCCGGGCGAATCGGATGTCACCGGCTCACCGTTCGCCGTCTTGCGTGACCTGCTCCCGCCCGGAGATTGACGAAACGAGGTTCTCCTGATGGCCGTCCCGAAGAAGAAGATGTCGCGGTCACGGACCCGGCGCCGCAAGGCACAGTGGAAGGTTTCCAGCCCGACGCTTGCCACGTGTCCACAGTGTGGTGCCAAACACGTTCCGCACCGGGTGTGCGCGAATTGTGGCAGCTACAACGGTCGCGAGATCATCACTGAGACCTGAACCCGCGATGGCACGGGTCGTCGTCGATGCAATGGGGGGCGACCACGCTCCGCTGGAGACCGTGCGTGGCGCCGTCGACGCGTCGAACGCCGGTGTCGACGTGATCTTGGTCGGCGATCGCGCCCACCTCGATCCCGTGCTCGAGCGGTTCGATGCCGATCTCCCCGTCTTTCATGCAAGCGAAGTCATCGAGATGGGCGAGGAACCAGCCCGCGCGGTGCGAGACAAGAAGGACGCCTCGATCATGGTGGCCGCGCGCCTCGTCAAGGACGGGGAGGCTGAAGCCCTGGTCTCAGCCGGTTCGACCGGGGCCGCTCTCGCCGCCTCGGCGTTCGTCGTCGGTCGCCTGCCGGGGGTGACTCGCCCCGCGATCGCATCGATCTTCCCAACTCGCGAGGTCGTGCTCGACGTCGGCGCCAACCTCGACGTC
>JAHEEL010000168.1 GCA_024640745.1 Actinomycetes bacterium | reverse complement strand
GAAGGTCAGCGGTGTCACGAGCACTACGAGTTGGATGACTGTTGTCGTCTCGGCGAGCCCGCCGTAGGTCGTCATGGCATCGGTCACCGCAGCGGACCGATCTTGATCGAGGAAATGGTCGGAGCGGGCGAACGCGTCGAGTCCCTGCTGCTCGGACCATTGGGCAAGGTCACGCAGCTGCGCGTACGTGCCGCCGACTTGCGGCTCAACCATCAACCCGAATTCCACGTCCCCCCCTCGGGCTACGTCAGATCCTGCATGATCTGCTCGAGGGTCTCGATCGGTGTGGATCCGGCGACGCGTACCGCAACGGTTCCATCGCTGTTGACGAAGACCCAGAACGGGAATCCGCCAGAGCCGAATGCGCTGTGCACGGTGTTGCCCGAGTCGTCGCGGATCACCGGAGCCGTCCATCCCTCGCGATCGAGCCACTCGGACGGCGGATAGTTGTCCCGGGTCGAATCCATGGCGGTGGTGACCGAATAGAGGTCGACGCCGTCGACTCCGCCGCCGGAGTCGATCCAGGCCTGAACGGCGGGAACCTCGTTTTGGCAGTGGGGACACCAGTGCGCAAGCAGCGCGATCGCCTTTGCCCGCCCGTCGTTCTCGATTCGCACCTCGTTCCCGTCGAAGTCCTGCCCGATGACGGTGGGCGCCGTCTCGCCGGTCGCTGTGATATCGACCCGGCTGTCCGGCGGCATGAGCGACAGCTGCCCCGTGACCTGAGGTTCTCCGAACTCGTTTCCGGGCTCTGTGTTGCCGGCGAAGACCACGGCCACGACCACGATCACCACGATGACGGCAACGATGATGCCGATCACCGGGATCGAACGCGACGTCCCGGGCTTCGCGGGTTGGCTCTTCGTAGGTGTGGCCATGGAACTCCTCTTAGGCGTTGGACAATGATGCCGGTGGTGCGGGGCTATTCGCGCGGTCGACCCAAAGCAGCGCCAGGATGAGCAGGAATCCACTCAGCGCCATGTAGGGAATGGTCACGAATCCGAACTGGGTGAAGTAGGCGGCGGTGCATGGGACGCCCGTTGAGCAGGCGGCGCCGCCGAGATCCGGGAACAGCTGAATCAGGCGGTGGTATCCGGCGATCGCAGCGCCGATCCCTGCGAGCGCTGCGGCGTAGATCCGAATGCTGTGGTCGGTGCGCCATGCCGCGATGCCGAGCACTACAACGAGGGGGTACATCGCGATTCGCTGATACCAGCACAACGTACACGGGATGAGGTTGGCGATCTCCGACAGATAGAGGCTTCCGACCATCGCCGTGGCGGCGACGCCGGAGGCGAGCCACAGCTCCAAGCCGCTGAGCGCCCCGAAGACTTGGTCACGCAGCGCGGCGCCGCCGGGTCCGAAGCGGCCGGCGATTGCTGCGGCGATGATCCCAAGCGTGGCCGCGTTGGCGGCCAGGGCAAGGAGCGCGAACAGGAGGCGCATCGTCTCGAAATCCATGTCGGGGGAAGGTACCAGGGGGCCGGTTCCTGCGGGACCGATATTTCGGTAGCCTTCAAGCGATGGGTCCCGCGCTCCTGATCGTTGCTCTCTTGGCCGTGCTTGTGGTATTCGGGTTCGGGATGATGCTCCAGGGGCATCGCCGGCGCCTCGAAGATGGCGCGGTCATCTACGGCGTCGACGACGCCGTCATCTACATCTGGGAGCGCCTCCCCGAGAACTTGATCGGGGTGATCGACCGGGCGGATATCCGCCGCATCCTCGAGTGGGAGATGCTGTATCTGCAACAGCCGTCTCGGCGCAACGGTCCTGCCGTCGTGGGTGGGCTGGATGCCGCAGCGTTCGTCCAGCAGCGGGCCTACGAGACCGGGCATCCCTACGAGCCGGAACCGATCTTCGCCGTCCTGGACCTTCAGGCCGACTACCTTCGGGCGATCGGCGCCATTGGGAATCCGGTCGAACCCGAGGCCGACACGGGTCCGTGACAGCGAACCACCGGTTCGAGGACCTCGTTCATACACTCTCGGCATGCAGGCTTCGAGGTTCCTCATTGCCGTGGTGGGCTTCTTGTCCCTGTCGCTGGTGGTGGGCGCATGCGACGGATCGTTGGCGACCATCACCACGGAGGCCGGTGCTTCCTCGGTCGTCTTCGGGCGCGGCTCGGTTCCCGACCCGGTGCCGAGCTCATTCCCCATCCCGGACGAGGCGGTGGTCGGGGCGACCCTTGTGGACACGAACCGCGGGCTGACGGAGATGATCCTGACCTTCCCTGCGGAAGTCGACGCGGTCGTTGCGTACTACGAAGAGAACCTGCCGGTGCGGGGCTACGAGATCGCGGCGTCGGCCGGCACGGAGACCGAATGGCAGATCGAGGGTGAGGGCGAAGGGGTGCACCTCCTCGTCACGTTCAGGGCCGGCGGAAACGGTGTTGCATCGGCTACGGTCGAGCTCAGCACGATCTGAGTGGACTATCGTCGGCCCATGGGCCGCCTTCGGCGATTCGAGAACAACCGGTTCGTGGGCACGCGCGATGACATGATCGTGTACGACTGCGATGACCCGGCAGAATACGCAATTCTCGAAGGCCGCGTCGACGGGCGGGATCTGGTCGACGACAAGATGGTGCAGGCGTTCGGTCCCGACTCGCTCGCGGAGGCCCGGAATCGGGGATTCCACCCGCGGTGACCGAATTCATCGACTTCCATATTCACCCGCCGGTGACTCGACTCCTCACCGGACCCATCGCACCGTACGTCGAGAGCATCAGCGATCGCCCCGGGATCGACCTTGCGCCGAGGACAACGGACGAGATCGCTCAGATCTTCCGCGACCGGAACGGCAGAGCGGTCCTCCTCGGCTGGGATACCGAAGAGGAGACGCGGCGCCGCCCGTTCTCGAGCGAGGATGTGGCGGAGATGGTGGCGGCGCATCCAGACGTCTTCTACGGATTCGGCTCGATCGACCCGGCGCGCGGTGCGCGCGCGGTTGCGGGCGTGCACTCAACGGCTCGCCTCGGGCTCTCCGGGCTTGCGTTCCACCCGATCGGACAGGGATTCAACCCGGCCGCTCGGGCGGCGTTCGCCATCTACGAAGCGGCGTCGGAGCATGGCCTGGTTTGCCTCTTTCATACCGGATACTCCCGGCTCGGTTCCGGCATGCCCGGTGGCACCGGCCTGCGCCTCTCGAACGGGGATCCACGAGGCGTTGATGAGGTAGCTGCAGCGTTCCCGGATCTGCAGATCGTGATCGCCCATCTCGGCCGGCTCTGGCGCGATGAGGCCCTGGCAATTGCGTCGCACAAGTCCAACGTGTGGCTGAATCTCGTCGGGATGAGCGCCGCGGCCTTCCAGCAGGACCTCGGCGCAACGCCGCTGCACCGCTACCTGTTCGGGAGCGACTGGTGCTTTGCTTCGCTCGACGATGCCCTCGCCGGGTGGGGGCCCGACCGGGTGGATGAAGCGACCCGCGCCATGGTGTTGCGAGACAACGCCCGCCGACTCCTCGAACGGGATACGGCCTGAGCGAGTCAGATTCGCGCAAACCACACGGCGGCGGCCACCAGGATCGCCATCCCGGCGATCAGCGAGGCGAGGATGAGGTAGCGCGTCTGCACGATGGCGCGATCGTACCGACGTCGAGACAGCAAACCGGTCGCGGCTATTCTCGCAGGGGGCTCAATTGGAGGGAGCGATGCACGACGTCGTCATCATTGGTGGAGGACCCGGCGGCTACGCGGCGGCGCTCTACGCACACAACTTCGGCCTGTCCGTCGCCCTCGTCGAAAAGGAGCGAGTTGGGGGCACCTGCCTGATCCGCGGCTGCATCCCGGCAAAGACCTGGTTGGAGACGGCTTCGGTGTACCAGACGGTGGCGCGATCCGGGGAGTTCGGCGTCCGCGCAGCGCCGCCCACGCTCGACTGGCCGGCGGCCCTCGCTCGCAAGAACCAAGTCGTGGATGGCCTCGTCAACGGCCTCTCAGGGCTACTCAGGTCGCGCGGAGTCGAGGTGCACGCGGGAGTCGGTCGCGCGGTATCCGGCGGCGTCGAGGTGACGGGATCGGACGGTTCGAAGTCGATGCTGCCGGCCAATGCGACGGTGGTCGCGACGGGTTCCGTCCCACGGTCGATCCCCGGCTACGACATCGACGGGGCTCGGATTGTGACGAGCGATCAGGCGCTCGACTGGCCGACGCAACCGCAGCGGGTTGTCGTCATCGGAGCCGGTGCGATCGGGGCGGAGTTTGCCTCCATGCTTGCGGACGTCGGCAGCCAGGTCCATCTTCTCGAGGCTCTCGATCAGATCATTCCCGGCATGGAGCCAGCGGCCGCGAAGACGCTCGGTCGAGCGTTCCGCAAGAAGGGGATCGACATCAAGACCGGCGTTCAGGTCGGACCTCCGGACCTGTCCGGCCCCGGCGTGAAGGTTCCGGTCGGCGATGCCTTGCTCGAGGTTGACGTCGTCCTGGTCGCGGTCGGTCGAGCTCCGGTGACCGAAGGCGTTGGTCTGGAGGCGCTCGGCGTCGCCATGGATCGCGGCTTCGTAACAGTCAACCGCGAAACCATGCAGACCTCCGCGGCCAACGTCTACGCGGTTGGCGATATTGTCGCGGGAACGCCACAACTTGCCCACGTGGCGTTCGCGGAAGCCATCGCAGCGATTACCCACATTGCCACCGGAGCCGTCGCCCCGGTTGACTACCGGGCGATACCGATGATCGTCTACACCCATCCCGAAACGGCGTCGGTTGGGCTCACCGAGGCGCAGGCGATCGAACAGGGCCTGGACGTCGAGGTCACCGACCACGGGATGCGCGGTGTGGGACGCGCCATCATCCACGGCGAGACGGGAGGGATGGTGCGGATCGTGGCGGAAAAGGACGGACCGATTGTCGGCGCGACGATTGTGGACCCCATTGCCGGCGAGATCATCCATGAACTGATGTACGCAGTTGGCTGGGAGGCGCTCCCGGCCGAGGCGGCTGCGTTCATCCATGCCCACCCGACGATTTCCGAAGGGATCGGCGAAACGCTGCTTGCTGCGGCCGGACGCCCACTCCATTGATGAAGATCATCAGCTACCGCAGACGAAGGAGCATCCAGCAATGTCCGTGACCGTGACGATGCCGCAACTCGGCGAGACGGTGACCGAGGGAACCATCCTCGGTTGGTCCAAGCAGGTCGGAGACTCGGTCGCCGA
>JAHEEL010000167.1 GCA_024640745.1 Actinomycetes bacterium | reverse complement strand
TGGAGCGTCTGCGTATCGCGCACGCTCTTCGGATCCGGTTCGGCTCGGGCGCGTCGGTGCGGGCGCCGGAACCACCGTGGCGGCGTGGCGAGGACTCGACGCCATTGAGTTCGCCGGCATCGGATCTGCCGCAATGCGGGTTGGTGAAGCAACCGTGGGCGCGCTCGTCGTGCTCAATGCGGCGGGTGACATCTTCTCCCTCGAGGGCGAATCGCTGACCGGAGGTGAGCCTGCCGCGGTGGCGGCGCCGGTTGCGTTCGAGGCAGGAGACAACACGACACTGGTGTGTGTCGCCACCGATGCCGGGATCGAGGATCGCAACGAACTGCGCAGGATGGCGATTCGGGGTCACGACGCCATCGGAGCATGCATCCGTCCGACCCACACGCGCTACGACGGAGATTCCGTGTTCGTGGTCTCGTTTGGATCCGCACCGGCCGATATCGACGCGGTCCAGCAGGCGGCATTCGTTGTCGTGGGCCGCGCCATCGAATCGGCACTGCTGGAAGCAAGGCGCATCCCGTGAGTTCGGTGTCGCTCTCCCGTTTTGAGGAGCTCAAGGCCGAGGCGCTTGTCTGCACCGCCTGCCGTCTCGCCGAGGGCCGGACCCACGTCGTCTTCGGCGACGGAAGCCCACAGGCCGAGGTCGTCTTTGTAGGAGAGGCACCCGGGCAACGAGAGGACGAGCTCGGCCTCCCGTTCGTCGGTCCTTCGGGAAAGCTCCTTGATCGCCTCCTTGGTGAGATCGGCTTGCAGCGAGGTGACGTCTACATCGGCAACGTCGTCAAGTGTCGTCCCCCCAAGAACCGCGACCCGCGTCCGGACGAGATCGAAGCCTGCAAGGGTTACCTCCGCGAGCAGCTCCGTCTGATCGATCCGACGGTCGTGGTGACGCTTGGCAACTTCTCATCGAAGCTGCTCCTCAACACCGAGACCGGGATCACCCGATTGCGAGGCACCGCCTATCAGTGGTGGGGCCGCTACTTGATCCCGACGTTCCACCCGGCGGCCGCGCTGCGGGGTTCGGCACAGGTGCTGGCCGACATGCAATACGACTTCGGCCTGGTCGCAGCCGCCATCGCCGGTAACCTCGACAACAGAATCGACGAACCCGAAGCTGAAGCCGCCGTCCCATCGAACGATGATCCGGAGCAACTTGGGCTCTTCGGTTCATGAGCCGCCCATGATCACCACACGAACCGACACACCTGCAGAAACGCTGGCGCTTGGCCGCAGGATCGCATCGGTCCTCGGGCCCGGTGACGTCGTCCTGCTCGGAGGACGGCTCGGAACCGGCAAGACCTTGCTCACCGCGGGAATTGCCGAGGGTCTTGGGATCACCGACCCGATCGTGAGCCCTACATTCGTCATCGCCCGCGTCTACGTCGACGGGTTCCTCCCGCTCGTCCACGCCGACGTCTACCGTTTGAGCTCGATCCTCGAATTCGAGGACCTCGACCTCGAGGAGACGGCGGCTTCGGGCGTCTTGGTCATCGAGTGGGGCGAGGCCGTCGAGGACGCGGTCTCGGACGATCGGTTGGTGGTCGAGATCGAGATCGACGGCGAGACCGGCAGGCGCTTCTGTTTGCTTCCCCACGGTTCGTGGACGGAGCGCCCGCTCGAGGAGGTCGTGTGAAGATACTCGCGATTGAGACGGCGACACCAGCGTCGTCCGTTGCCCTCGGGGACGGCGGGTCACTTGCTGCGATGGCCGTCCGCGTCGATCGCCGCGGCCACGTCGGATTCCTCATGCCGGCCATCGAGTTCTGCTTCGAACAGGCAGGCTGGGAACGCGAAGAGATCGATGCGGTGGCTGTTGATGTCGGCCCTGGTCCGTTCACAGGGATCAGAGCCGGGATCGCTACGGCTCAAGCTTTCGCTGCCGGTGTCGGGGTGCCGCTGATCGCCGTCTCGTCGCTCATGGTGCAGGCCCTGCGGGCGGCGACCGGGCATCGTCGCATCTGGTCGGTCGTCGACATGCGCCGCAAGCAGGTGGCTGCGGCCCCCTTCCGGCCGCTCCCCGGAGGCGTCGCTCCCGACGGCATGGCAGAGGTGCTCGGGTTCGAGGAGTTCCGGGCCGTTCTCGACACCGATGAGTCGGACATGCTCGTGGTTGGTGATTGGCAGGCGCTTCCCGAGGCCACGTGGGGTGGGCTGCACCGCGTCCGGCGCGGCCGACCTCGCTTCCCGGCGGCCGACGTGATGCTGGAGATCGCTGCGATTCGCGCCGCACACGGCGACTTCGTCGCCGGCGAGGACGTTCGGCCCGCCTACATGCGAGAACCCGATGTGCAGATCAACTGGAAGATGTTCCGCTCCGAAGGATTGTGGCCGTGATCATCCGACCGATGCTGCGCAGCGACGTGCCGATCGTGGCGACCCTGGAGCGTGAGATCTATCCGCAGCCCTGGTCGGCGCGGGTCTTCTTCGACGAACTCGGTCACGCCAATCGGTCCTACCTGGTGGCAACCGATGTCGGGGAGGTCGTCGGATACGGCGGGCTCATGTTGGTCGAGGCCGATGCCCACATCACCACACTGGCGGTTGCGCAGGATCTGCGTCGTCGGAAGCTCGGGACACGCTTGTTGCTGGCGCTGGTCGAGCGAGCCGTCGCCCTCGGGGCCCGACATCTGACACTCGAAGTGCGGGCCACCAACAGTGACGCTCAGCAACTCTACGAGCGTTTCGGGTTCGCGCCGGTTGGCAAGCGCAAGGGCTACTACGCCGGAGAGGATGCGATCGTCATGTGGGCGCTCGATATCGACGCGGAGGAATACGCCGTCCGCCTCGACGCAATCCGCTCGGCGCTCGGCGGGGAGGCAGCATGAACGATCCACTGGTGCTCGGCATCGAGACGAGCTGCGACGAGACCGGTGTCGCCGTGCTCGAGGGCTTCAATGTTCGCTCGTTCGTGCTCGCCTCGCAGACCGAGGAGCATGCCCGCTTCGGCGGCGTCGTCCCCGAAGTCGCGGCGCGCGCACACGTCGAGGCGATCCGTCCCCTGGTGCACCAGGCCCTCGCCTCGGCGGGCGTCCATTCGGACCAGCTCGATGCGATCGCAGCGACGCAGGGTCCAGGATTGATCGGCGCGCTGATGGTTGGGTTCGCCTTCGGCAAGTCTCTTGCGTGGACGCTCGAGAAACCGTTCTACGGGATCGACCACATGGAGGGCCACCTCTATGCCCCCCGATTGGAATTTGCAGAATACGAGCCTCCGGCCGTCGTGCTCCTCGCCTCGGGTGGTCACAGCCAGATCGTGCATGTCCGAGCGTGGGGCGAATACGAAACGCTCGGAGCGACGATCGACGATGCCGCGGGTGAGGCGTTCGACAAGCTCGCCCGGTTCGTCGGATTGGGCTACCCCGGTGGTCCCGCGATCGACGCTGAGGCCGAAGGCGGTGATCCTGCAGCCGTCCCGTTCCCAAGGGCCCTCCGCGATCGCCCGTTCGACTTCTCGTTCTCCGGCCTCAAGACGTCGGTGGTCACCTACTTGGAGAAGGCGCGCGACAACGATGAGTTGCCGCCGCGTGCCGACGTAGCAGCCTCGATCCAGGAAGCGATCGTGGACGTGCTCGTGGAGAAGACGTTCAATGCGGTCGAAGAGACTGGCGTGAAGACGGTCGGCGGCGGCGGAGGTGTGCTTGCGAATCGCCGCTTGCGAGAACGTCTCAATGAAGAAGCGACGCGCCGGGGCGTCAGGCTCTTTGTTCCGTCGATCCGAATGTGCACCGACAACGGGGCGATGATTGCCGCGGTGGCCGTGGACCGGATCCGGGCCGGGACTCCATCCGACGGCCTCGGGTCCGATGTCGACTCGAGTCTGCGGCTGGGATCGTGAACCGCGGAGTGCGAGTTGGGCGGATCGGCGGGGTCGACATCGTCGCCGACGTCTCGTTGCTGGTCGTGGCGGCCGCCGTCACCTGGATTGTGTACGTGGACGTCGGCGTTGCCTATCCGGCAACCGAGTCGACGATCGCCACGATCATTGCATTTGTCGCGGGCGCCGGTGTCGTCCTGTCTGTGCTCGCCCACGAAGGGAGTCATGCGATCGTCGCCCAACGTCGTGGGATGCACGTGCGGCGGATCCAGCTCCTCGCGTTCGGCGGCTACACGACGATCGACGGAAAGGCAGAACGGCCGCTGGACGAACTCGCCGTCTCGGCGGCCGGTCCCGTGGTCTCGTTGGCGCTGGCGGGCGTTCTATGGCTCGTTGCGGTGGCGGCGAGCGCGTTCCCAGAGGCCCGCAGCGCCGCGGATTTCCTGGCCTTCACGAATCTCTTCATTGCGTTGTTCAATCTGCTTCCCGGCTTCCCACTGGACGGCGGCCGCGTGCTGCGCGCCATGGCGTGGCGGGCGACCGGCGATCGGGTTCGCGCAACAGCCATGGCGATACAGGCCGGGCGCGTCTTCGGTTGGCTCGTTATCGGGCTGGCATCGGTGATCACTCTCGCCACCCTCAACCCATGGGCCCTGTTTGGTGCGCTCCTCGGTTGGTATCTGCTCCGCAGCGCCGAGGTCGCCGGTCGGAGGGAACTGCTCATCACCAAAGTCGACGGTCTCGTCGCTGCCGACGTCATGCGTGAGACGCCCGATCCGGTGGCGAGTGACATGTTCGTGGCCGACGTCATCGATCTCTACCAGATCGGGTCGCGGCTTCGTTCCCTTCCGGTCGAGGTGGACGGTCGCATCCGTGGTGTGCTCGGTGAACCCGAGATCGAGCGTTTGTCACCCGCCCGACGCGTGTCCAGCCGCGCGTCGGCGGTCATGACCAAGATCGGTCCGGGCGATGTCATCGATGCCCGGATGCCCCTCGACACGCTGATGCAGCATCCGAGCGGTAGGAGCGGCCGCTTGGTGGTCGTGAGCGACGGTCGGGTGGTCGGCATGATCGAGGGAGCGGACCTCGGACGCGCAGTCGAGCGCGTCTAGCGTCGCCTCCGCATGCGCGCACCCAACGCAGATTCTCTGCGCACACCGGAGAAAGGTTGGCAGTCTGGAGTAAAGAGTGCCAAATGCGTGGTATGATTGGCACTCGCAGTGACCGACTGCTAGATCCCAAGGAGGAGTCGGATGAATTTGAAGCCTCTCGGCGACCGTATCGTCGTGAAGCCAAAGGACGAGGAGGAGTCTCGCACAGCGAGCGGTCTCGTCATCCCGGACACCGCAAAGGAGAAGCC
>JAHEEL010000166.1 GCA_024640745.1 Actinomycetes bacterium | reverse complement strand
TACGTTCCCGCCTGCAACTGCGAGGCAACGCCCTGGTCCGCTACGACCTGCTCGAGTTCGCTCGCTCGAACCACTCCGGCAGCTTCCATGTTCGCCGCAATCGCGTCGGCCGACGATCCGGCCCGAACCTCCACCGTCACCGGAATGCCGGGCTCGACATTCAACCCTCCACCGGACACCAGGTTCGCGAGCAGCAGCGCCCCGAGGACCAGCGCAGCAACGGAGAAGAGAGCCGCACCGAGAATCAGGAGCGGCTTCGTGAATCGCCGGTCAGGTCCGGTCGTCTCTGGTGGGTTCGTCACCGTTCGTGTCCTTGCGATCAAGGTATGTCTGGAGGATGACCGCTGCGGCGACCTTGTCGCGCACATCCCGCCGTTTCGCACGACTGAGCCCGCCTTCGAGCAGCGCCGCTTCGGCCGTCACGGTGGTGAATCGCTCATCCTGATACTCCGTCGGCAATCCGGTCGCCTCCGCGACGAGTGCTCCGAACGCTCGAGCGGCCACCGCCGCGGGCCCCTCGGTCCCCGAGAGGCTCGTCGGGAGCCCGACCACGATGCATTCGACGTCGTGCTCGATGCACAGCGAGCGAACAACCGCAGCAGCGTCAACCGCCCGGCGATCGATCACCGAGTGCGGCGAGGCAATGGTACCGGTGGGGTCCGATAGCGCGACACCGACGCGCCGCTCCCCCGGGTCGAGCCCGAGGCATCTGGTCACGGTGCGGAGACCGCCGCCCCGGCAACCGTGCGCGCCGTCTCGAGCGCATCGTCGAGTCGATCGCCGTGCGGACCGCCCGCTTGGGCGAGGCGCGGATCTCGACTCCCGCCACCGCCGAGGACTCGTGCCGCCGAGCTGATGATGTCGCCGGCCGACACGCCGGCGGCGACCAGGTCATCCGATACGAATGCAATGAGCGCGCCCTTGCCGTCGCTCGTAGACCCGAGGATCCCGACACCGCTCCCGAGCCGATCCCTGATCTGGAAGGCCAAGGCGCGAAGGCCGTCGCCGGTGAGCCCTTCCTGTCGGGCGACGAGCACACTGTGGTTGCCGTGTTCTTCGACCTGCTCGAGCAGCGCCCGCGCCGCTGCAGATCGAGACTGCTGTTCGAACTGCTCGATTCGGTCTTCCTGTTCCTTCGACCGCAGCACCAGCGCCTGTGCGGCTTCAACGACGCGACCGGGTTGAGCTCCGAGCGTCGCCTCCGTGCGCTCGAGCTCACGGCGCAGTTCGCTGAGGTACTCGTAGCCGGCTGTGCCCGTCACGGCATCGATGCGGCGCGTGTTCGCCGCGACCGACCCCTCAGAGACAACGATCAGCGGCCCGATCTGGCCGGTGGTCGGCACATGGGTGCCACCGCAGAACTCGGTGGAGTAGTCGCCGGTCTGCACGACGCGAACATCGTCGCCGTATTTGTCACCGAAGAAGGCAAGAGCGCCCATCTTCTCGGCCTCGGTCTTCGACGTCTCCAGCGTGGTGACGCCGGCGTTCTCGATCACACGCTCGTTCGCCGCCAGCTCCACCTCGCGCAGCTGCTCGAGCGAGACTCCCTGATAGTGGCTGAAGTCGAATCGGAGACGATCGTCGGCCACGAGGGATCCCGCCTGGTGCACGTGGTCGCCGACAACGGCGCGCAACGCCCAATGAAGGATGTGGGTGCCGGTGTGATTCTTGCGCACTCTCTCTCGGCGCTCATGATTGATGATCAGGTCGGCGTCTTGACCGAGCGTGATGCTGCCCGAGGTCACCACACCGCGATGTCCGTGGAGGCCGGGCACGGCAAACTGCGTGTCTTTCACCGCCAACGTGCCCGTCTCGGTGGCAATGACTCCCGAGTCGCCGATCTGGCCACCGGACTCGGCGTAGAACGGCGTGCGATCAACGAACACCTCGACCTCTCTGCCGACTTCCGCCTTCTCGATCGTCTCGCCCTCCGAGACCATCGAGAGGATCCTGCCGAGGCCTTGCTCGCGTTCGTATCCGATGAACTCCGTTGGCTCGACGCCGGACAGCAGCGTTCGGTAGGCATCGGCCTTGGCTGCGGCGTCTGCGCCCCTGTAGGCGGCGCGAGCCCGTTCGCGCTGGGTCGTCATCATGCTGTCGAAGCCATCGATATCGACGCGATAGCCGCGTTCGGTCACGATCTCCTCCGTCAACTCCTTCGGGAAGCCGAACGTGTCGTGCAGCTTGAACGCGGTCTCGCCCGGCAACACGGCGCCGGGCTCGAGATCCGCCAGTTCCTCGTCGAGCAGCTGGTGACCGGAGCGCAGCGTCCGACGGAACTGCTCTTCCTCACGCGTCACCATCTCGACGATGCCTTCGCGTCGTGCGGCGAGGTCGGGATAGGCTTCGCGCATGACCTCGATCGTCGTATCGACCAGTCTCGGCATGACGAGGTCTTGGGATCCAAGAAGGAAGGCGTGGCGAACCGCACGCCGAATGAGACGACGCAGCACATAGCCGCGCCCTTCGTTCGAGGGCACAACCTTGTCACCGATGAGGAACGTGACCGCTCGGCCGTGGTCGGCCATGATTCGCAGGGACACGTCGGTGCGCTCGGCGTCGCCGTAGCGGACGCCGGTAGCGCGTTCGGACGTTGCGACCACCGGTCGGATGGTGTCGGTCTCGAAGATCGTGTCGACCCCCTGCAAGACCGTTGCGATTCGCTCGAGGCCGGCTCCGGTGTCGATGTTCTTCGCAGGGAGATCGCCCACCACGTGATACGGCTCGTCCTGGACATTCTGCATGAAGACCAGGTTCCACACTTCGACGTGACGTTCGTCGTCGACCGCCGGCCCACCGGCCTCCCCGAAAGCGGAGCCCTTGTCGAAGAAGATCTCCGACGACGGCCCGCACGGCCCCGGCACTCCCATCTGCCAGAAGTTCTCCTTGTCGAGACGTTGCACCCGCTCGGCCGGCACTCCAACGCCGTCGATCCAGATATCGGCCGCCTCGTCGTCGGTCACATGCACGGTGTACCAGAGCAGCTCGGGATCGAGACCGAAGCCCTCCGTCACCAGCTCGTAGGCCCACGGGATCGCCTTCTCCTTGAAGTAGTCGCCGAAGGAGAAGTTGCCGAGCATCTCGAAGAACGTGAGGTGACGAGCGGTGGTGCCCACGATGTCGATATCGATGGTGCGGGCGACTTTCTGCACGGTCGCGGCACGCGGATAGGGTGGCGCCTCCTCCCCCAACATGTACGGCTTGAACGGGACCATGCCCGCATTGGTCAACAACAGCGTCGGGTCGATCGGGATCAGTGAGGCCGACGGCACAATGGTGTGGCCGCGCTCGGCGAAGAAGTCGAGGAAGATGCGTCGAATCTGGTTGGAGTCCATGAGAGCCGGAGGTTAGCCCGGCTCCGACTCCACACCCTCGGCCGTCTCTTCGACGTCCGCACGCTGCAAGCGCCTTCCGGTGGCATTGATCATGCCGGCGACGGTCACCACGCCGGCACGCGCCATGTTCTCAGCCGTGATGCGCTCGCGAGCGCGCTTCACCTTCGCCCCGAGATACGCCCCGGCGCCGATCGTCGCTGCCGACCCGGCCGCAAACCACTTCAATCGGGTGAACATCGGTGCGAGGGTAGCGTCTCGTGGCGACCCGGTCCGCCTCGCACGACAGCGGATCGGGTGCGTTGCGGATCGGCTCCGACGTCAGGGCAGTTGCCCCGTTGCCGGCGGAATCTGACGCACCCGGCTCAGCAGCGGTGTTCCGTCGGTACGATCCCGCCGATCGATGGCTTCGAGGTCGGCCATGCACTCCTGGATCCTCGGATCGACGTCATGAACCATGGGATCCTCCCTCCCCCACGCAACTCCGCATAGCTAGCGGTCCTTCCCGAGGATGCGATCGATGCGCCTGAGGCGCTCCGCGATGGTCGATTCCTCACCGTGGTCGCCGGGTCGGTACAGCGTCGCGGAGATGGCCTCGTCGGGCAGATACTGCTGAGGCACGACGCCGATCGGGTCGTCGTGCGGGTAGGCGTAGCCGCTCCCATGCCCCATGGCGCGCTGGCCGGCGGTAGCCGCCGAACGAAGGTGCGCCGGCACGTTGGCGCCGGGTGTTTCCTCTACCGCTTCGCGAGACGACGCGATGGAGCGAGCCAGGGAATTCGACTTCGGAGCAGTCGCCAGATAGACGGTTGCGTGGGTGAGCGCATAGGCGCCTTCAGGAATCCCAATCACCTCAACGGCTCGGAACGCATCAACGGCGATGCCGAGACCGTCGGAGTCGGCCAGGCCGACGTCTTCGGATGCGAGAATCACCAGGCGGCGGGCGATGAACTTCGGATCCTCCCCAGCCTCGATCATGGTGTGGAGCCAGTACAGCGCAGCATCGACGTCGGACCCGCGGACGCTCTTGATGAATGCCGAAATCACGTCGTAGTGCCGGTCGCCGCCCTTGTCGTAGCGAATCACGCGCCGCTGGAGCGCCTCCGCGATCTCCTCGAGTCCGACCGATGGATTGCCGCGGCCCTCGGCGATCGTGACCGCGAGCTCGAAAGCGTTGAGCGCCAGACGGGCATCTCCGCCGACGCGGTGCGCCAGGTCTTCGAGCGCGTCGTCGTCGATCACTGCCCCGGGCAGGCCGCGAACCGGGTCGCTCATCGCACGCCGGATGAGCTCGACGACTTCCGACGGAGCCAGCTCCTCGGTGCGAAACACGCTCGAGCGGCTGATGAGCGGAGAGTTCACCTCGAAGAACGGGTTCTCGGTCGTGGCGCCGACAAGGATGATGATCCCGTCCTCGACACCGGGCAGGAGCGCGTCCTGCTGCGCTTTGGTGAACCGGTGGATCTCATCGAGGAACAAGACGGTACGGCCGTCCCCGTTCTCGATCCGCCGAGTTGCCATTGCAAGGATCTCGCGCACATCCTTCACGCCGGCGGCGGTCGCCGAAAGTTGCTCGAAGCGTGCCCTGCTATTGGCTGCGACGAGGCGGGCAAGCGTGGTCTTCCCCGAACCCGGCGGACCCCAGAGAATCATCGAGACCGGCCGCCCCGCTTCGACCATCGTCCGAAATGCCGCTCCCGGCGCAAGCAAGCTCTGCTGTCCAACGACCTCGTCCAAGGTCAGTGGCCGCATCCGAGCCGCGAGCGGTGCGTTCGCTTGCCGCCGCTCGGAGCGCTGGTCAGAGAACAGGTCCGGCTCAGTCACCTGCCGCCCCGCCCGAGGCCCATTCGGCCCGGACTTCCGGCCGAACCTCGAT
>JAHEEL010000165.1 GCA_024640745.1 Actinomycetes bacterium | reverse complement strand
GATCGAAGGATTCGAGGCGCAGGAACGGGAACGTCTCGCCAACGCCTTCGCTTCAACCGGAGCCCTGCAATGTGGATTCTGTACCCCCGGGATCCTCGTGCGCACCAAGGCGCTGATCGACCAGAAGGGGTCGGACCTGGATCGGAAGACGACGGCCGGCCGCCTCGGCGGCCACCTGTGCCGATGCACGGGGTACACGAAGATCTTCGAGGCGATCGATCTGCTGGTGAACGACGACGTGCTTCCACCTCGCAGCCCCGAACGCGTCGGCGACGATGGGGCGAAGTATGAGGGCACGGCGCTCGCGCTCGGAAGCCGCGGCTACGTCGACGACATACGGCCCGAGGGCCTTCTCCACGGCGCTCTGCGGCTCACCGACCATGCCCGAGCCGATGTCCTGCGGATCGACACCTCAGCCGCCGCGGCAGTCGACGGCGTCGTTGCGGTCTACACGGGTGCGGACGTTCCCGGTCAGCTCCACGTCGGCATCATCCACGAGGATTGGCCGGTGTTCATCCCCGAAGGCGGTCGCACGTCCTACTACGGCGACGTGATCGCCATCGTCGTCGCCGAGTCGAAAGCGATCGCCCGTGCGGCGGCGGATCTCGTCGAGGTTGACTACAACGTTCTCGAACCGTTCGCCGACGCGCACGCGGCACTCGCCTCGGATGAGAACGCCGTATGGGGCCTCGAAGGCAATGTGCTGTCCCGTTCCGTCTACAGCAGAGGCGACGTCGACGCCGCATTGGCCGCGTCGGCGCACACTGTCCATGAAGTGTTCCGAACGCAGCGCGTCGAGCACGCCTTCCTCGAGCCGGAGTCGACGCTCGCCGTTCCCACCGAGGGCGGTGGTCTCCACGTCTACTCCGGCGGACAGGGAGTCTGGGACGACCGAAACCAGATCGCGGCCCTGCTCGCCGTCGACCCCTCAACGGTCACCGTTGAGCTGGTCTCGAACGGCGGCGCATTCGGCGGCAAGGAGGACATGTCCAACCAGGGCCAGACGGCGCTCGCCGCCTACCTGCTGGGCCGACCCGTGTCGTGCACCCTCACCCGAGAGCAATCGTTCCGGATCCACGCGAAGCGGCATCCGATCGAGATCGAGGTGTGGGCCGGATGCGATGCCGACGGCAAGCTCACCGCACTGCGCTCGCGCATGATCGGCGACTCGGGCCCGTACGCGTCGGTCGGCATGAAGGTGCTCGAGCGGGCCGCCGGCCACATGAGCGGGCCCTACGTCGTCGGATCCATCGACGTCGAAGCGGTTGCCGTACGCACCAACAACCCGGTCTGCGGGGCCTTCCGCGGTTTCGGCGCCAACCAGGCCCAATTCGCGATGGAAGGCATCGTCGACCGACTCGCCGAAGCCGTCGGGATCGACGGCTGGGAGATGCGATCGCGCAACATCATCGAACCCGGCGTGGTGTGGGGTCCGGGGCAGATCATGGACGATGGCTCGCGCGGCATTCGCGAGTGTCTCGAGGCCGTGAAGCCGGCCTACGACACGGCCCGTAGCGAGGGAAAGGCCGTCGGCCTCGGCATCGCGCTCAAGAACTCGGGCCTCGGCAACGGCTTTCTCGAGATCTCCCGGGCCGTTGTCCGCCTCGACGACGACGGGACCGTGGAAGTGCGTCACTGCTGGACGGAGATGGGCCAGGGCGTCCACAACGTCGCACTCCAGGTCGCTGCCGAGGAACTCGACATCGACCCGGATCGGATCCGCGTCATTGTCGACACCACCCGGGAGCTCGGCGCCGGTCAGACCACCGGCTCGCGTGGGACGGTCATGGCCAGCGGCGCGGTCGCGGACGCGTGCCGGGTAGCGCGGGAGAACGGGTCGGCAACCGGCGTCGACTACCACGGCGAATACCGTGTCGACTGGACCGACGCACTCGAAGACGACGTCGAGAACCCGACGATCCACTCGGCGTTCGGCTACGCCGCGCAGGTGGCCATTGTCGATCCGGAAACCGGAACCATCGAAAAGATGGTGGCGGCCCACGACGTGGGGCGCGCCGTCAACCCTCGCCTCGTCGAGGGTCAGATCGAGGGTGCCGTGCACATGGGCATCGGCTACGCCCTCACCGAGGAGTTCCCCACCGACGAACTCGCCCGTCCGACCAAGCACACGCTGCGAAGCCTCGGCATCATCCGAGCGAAGGACATGCCGGATGTCGAGACGATCATCGTTGAGGTCCCGCAGCCGAGGTCCCCCTTCGGCGTCAAGGGCGTCGGCGAGATCGGCCTCGTCCCCACGGCTGGAGCGATCGCAACCGCACTCTACGAAGTCGATGGCATCCGCCGAACGAGGACGCCGATGAACGTTCACGAGCCGCTTCAGCAAAGGAGTTCAACATGAGCAACGTCACGCCCGGCTTGGTCTGCGCCCACCACCACCTCTACTCCGAGCTTGCCCGCGGGATGCCGGCACCGCCCGAGGTGGCTACCAATTTCCAGGGAATCCTGGAACAGGTGTGGTGGCGCCTCGACTCCGCACTCGACCTCGAAATGCTGGAGTGGTCGGCGAAGCTCGGAGCGCTCGAAGCCCTCGAGTCCGGGACGACGGCGATCATCGACCACAACGAGACCCCCAACGCGATCGAGGGGTCGCTCTCGGTCATCGCAGACGCCTGTGCCGAGGTCGGCGTACGGGTCGTGACGGCGTACGGCATCTCCGAACGCAACGGTGCGGATGGCGCAGCTCGGGGTCTCGAGGAGAACCGGCGCTTCCTCGCCGAGGGAGGAAACGGGCTCGTCGGAGTGCATGCTGCGTTCACGTGCTCGGACGAATCGCTTGCGGCAGCAGCGGCCCTCGCCGACGAGTTCGACGTCGGCGTGCACATCCACGTCGCGGAGGGACCGGGAGACGTCGACGCACCGGAACGCCTCGCCGGCCTCACGAACGACAAGTGGCTGCTGAGCCATTGCGTCTACCTACCGACCGAACACGATCTCAGGGGCACCATCCTCCACAATCCAATGTCGAACCTCAACAACGGTGTCGGATACGCCAACCCGGCCCGCTTCTCCAATCCGGTCGCCCTGGGTACCGACGGCATCGGTGCCAACATGATCGAGTCGTTCCGCCTCGCCTATGTGATGCAGCGATCGGTCGATGTCACGGTCGGCCCCGACCCCGCCTGGTCGTGGCTGGAGACCGGCTGGGACCTCGTCCCCGAGGCGCGCAACGACGAAGTGGTGTGGTCGTACGACCCGATGGATCCTTGGCACATCGCGTTCACCTCCGGCATCCACCCGCTCAAGGTGAAGGTTGACGGTGACGTCGTCTTCGCCCGCGGAACCACGACCCGAGTCGACGCCGACGAGATCAGAGCCAAAGCCCGAGAGCAGGCCGCCCGCCTGCATGCCCGCCTGTAGCGGAGAGGAGTCGACTGATGTCAGACCGCTTCCAGCCGATCACGATGGAGCAACTCACCGACTGGGTGTTCACCGAGCTCGAGGAGCACGACGCGATCTTCGGTATTCCGCGCGGAGCCTTCTTCATGCCGAGCGAGGCCGACCGCTTCCGCCAGCCGAACTACGGACAGATCCTCGACACGCCGTTCGGTGTGGCCGCGGGCCCGCACACGCAGATGGCCCAGAACATCATCGTTGCGTGGCTCGTCGGCGCTCGCTTCATCGAGTTGAAGACGGTTCAGACGCTCGACGAACTCGACGTCAACAAGCCGTGCATCGATCTCGAAGACGAGGGCTACAACGTCGAGTGGTCCCAGGAACTCAAGGTGTATCAGTCGTTCGACGAGTATCTCCGCGCCTGGGTACTGATCCATGCCCTGCACAAGAAGCTCGGATTCCCGGGGGATGCGCCGGGCATGATCTTCAACATGAGCGTCGGCTACAACCTCGAGGGCATCCTCGAGCCGAACGTGCAGTGGTACCTCGACGTGATGAACGACGCCTCGGAATACCTGGGGCCGTACGTCGACATCGTCGCCGAGCACTTCCCCGAGGTCCGCGATCTCGAGATCCCGGCGCAGGTCTCGAACACCATGACACTCTCAACGATGCACGGCTGTCCCCCCGAGGAGATCGAGCAGATCACCAAATACCTGCTCGAAGAGCGCGGCCTCCACACGTCGGTGAAGTGCAATCCGACCCTGCTCGGTGCCGATCGGGTCCGCGGAATCATCAACGACGAACTCGGGTTCATCGACGTCGTCGTTCCCGATGAGGCGTTCGGCCACGACCTCAAGTACGTCGACGCCGTCCCGATGTTCCACAACCTGAAGCGCATCGCGAAGAGCAAGGACCTCACGTTCGGCCTGAAGCTCTCGAACACCCTCGAGGTCGAGAACCATCGGACGGAATTCCCCGACGACGACATGATGTACATGTCCGGCCGGGCGCTCCACGCCGTCACGACCAACTTGGCGCTTCGGCTCTCTGAGGAGTTCCGCGGCGATCTCCTGCTGTCGTTCGCCGGCGGAGCCGACGCCTTCAATGTGACGGAACTCCTCCGTTCCGGGATGACAACGATCACCGTCTGCTCGGATCTGCTCAAAACCGGCGGCTACCTGCGTCTGCCGCAGTATCTCCAGGAATTGAACCTTGCGTTCGACAAGGCAGAGGCAGTCGATCTCGTCGACCTCGCGGGCCGAACCGCACTCGCCGAGCAGCACTTCGCAGCCTTCAGCGACATGCTTGCGGCTGCTGCGCTCGGCGACAGCGGGCTGGCGTTCACGCTCGCCGACGCCCGCGAGCTCGCTGCCTACCTCGGCGGCGAATGGGACGGGCCGGTAGCCGAGGCGGTGCACCAGTGGGCGATCGAGCGAGACTACTCCGAGGATCGGGCCGCAGTATTGACGACGCTCGCGATGCGAACGCTGGCCCGCGTCAACCTCCGTACGTACGCGCAGCAAGTGCGTGAGGATTGGCGCTATCTCAAGGACTCATTCCGGACCGACCGCTCGAAGACGACCCGCAAGCTCGGCCTCTTCGACTGCATCGAGGCTCCGTGTGTCGACGAATGTCCCATCTCGCAGGACGTCCCCGCCTACATGCGTGCCGTGCGCGAGGGCCGGTTCGACGACGCGGTCGAGATCACCCGGGCCGACAACCCGGTCCCGGCCATCTTGGGCCAGGTCTGCGACCACCTCTGCGAGACGACGTGCATCCGCACCCACCTCGACCAGCCGCTCGCCATCCGCGACATGAAGCGGTTCATCATGTCCCACGAGGCATGGCCCCGCGTCCCCGAGCGGACCGCCGAAATCACCGCGAAGGTCGCCATCATCGGCGCCGGCCCGGCCGGAATCGC
>JAHEEL010000164.1 GCA_024640745.1 Actinomycetes bacterium | reverse complement strand
CCCGGTACCGCTCTTCGATTCCGCGCTCTCGCGACGGTGTTGACCGATTATCGGCGCCAAGTCGGCCTGAGTTGAGAGCCGTTCTCGAAGCAGCGGAGTGACTAGTCCCTCAGGGCCGCGGCGAGTGCCTCGACCGCCGCTCCGACCGAGCGCACCGCCATGTCCGGGTTCTCAGCGTCCAGCACCCGCCGCACGAGGGCAGATCCGACGATGATCCCGTCGGCGCCGCCTGCCGCTGCCGACGCCTGCTTCGGTGTCGAGATGCCGACCCCCATCACCAAGGGCGCGTCGGTGACCGCGCGTATCCGATCTGCCAGCACACGTCCCCGATCGGAGAGCGAGCTCCGCTCCCCCGTCACGCCGAGTGTGGCAACGCCGTAGATGAACGCCGGTTGCGCGGCCGCAATCAGGTTGAGGCGCTCGTCGCTCGTCGTTGGGGCGGCGAACAGCGCCATGCCGAGGCCGGCACGCTCGGTCGCCGCCCGGAACGGGTCCGACTCCTCGACCGGCAGATCGGCCACGATCAGACCGGATGCACCGCTCGCTCCGGCATCGCGAGCAAACGGCTCGATGCCGTAGTGCAGGACGGGATTCGTATACGTCATCAGGAGAATCGGCTTGCCGGTCGAGGCGGCCACCCGACTGGTGATGTCGAACGCCGTCGCCATCGTGGTTCCTGCGGCGAGTGAACGAGCGCCGGCCTCCGCGATGACCGGGCCGTCCATGAGCGGGTCGCTGTATGGAATGCCGATCTCGAACCCGTCGGCGCCGGCCGCCGCCATCGCCTCGAAGAGCAACACCGACGTCTCGGCGTCCGGCAAGCCGGCGGTGAGATACGGAAGGAGTGCTGCTCGCCCCTGCGATCGGACGGAGTCGAAGAGCCGCTCCAGGCGCTCGATACCCCGTTCACTCATCGAGCGCTGCCACCTGCATCACGTCTTTGTCGCCGCGCCCGGACAACAGCACCGCCACCGTCTTCCCGACCAGCGACGGGGCTTCTCGGAGCACCCAGGCGATGGCGTGCGCGGGCTCGAGCGCCGGGATGATGCCCTCGGTGCGAGAAAGCAGGTGGAACCCCTCGACCGCCTCCTCGTCGGTAACCGATTCGTAGCGCACGATCCCGGCATCGCGAAACGCCGCATGCTCGGGACCAACGCCCGGATAGTCGAGTCCGGCGCTGATCGAGTGCGCCTCGAGAACCTGCCCCTGGTCGTCCTGGAGCAGATAGGTGAACGCGCCGTGGATCACGCCGGGGGTCCCTTCGACGAGCGAAGCGCCGTGCATGCCGGTCTCGAGACCATATCCGCCGGCCTCGACGCCCACGAGTTCCACATCGTCGTCCACGTAGGTGGCGAACGCCCCGATGCTGTTGGAGCCGCCGCCGACACACGCAACCACGACATCGGGTTCCGCTGCGCCGTGGAGCTGCTCGTGCATCTCGTCGCCGATGACGCGCTGGAGCTCGCGAACGATCCAAGGGAAGGGATGTGGGCCGACGACGGAACCGATGATGTAGTGCGTGTTCTCTACGCTCCCCACCCAATCGCGCATGGCCTCGGACACGGCATCCTTGAGCGTGCCGGCGCCGGACGCGACCGGGATGACCTCAGCCCCGAGCAGCTCCATGCGGTACACGTTGAGGGCCTGTCGCTCGATGTCCTTCACGCCCATGTAGACCGCGCACTCGAGGCCGAGGAGCGCGCATGCCGTCGCCGTCGCGACACCGTGCTGGCCGGCGCCGGTCTCCGCGATCACCCGAGGCTTCCCCATCCGGCGGGTGAGCAGCGCTTGCCCGATCGTGTTGTTGATCTTGTGCGCCCCCGTGTGCGCAAGGTCTTCGCGTTTGAGCCACAGGTCGAATCCAAGCTTCTCCGACAGACGCTTCGCGTGGTACACCGGGGTGGGTCGTCCGACGTAGGTCGCGAGCAGCTCACTCAGCTCGGTGCGGAAGTCGCGATCGTTCCACGCGGCGGAAAACTCGCGGTCGAGCTCTTCGAGCGCCGGCATCAGTGTCTCGGGCGCGTATCGACCGCCGTACGCTCCGAATCGCCCGCGATCGTCGGGACCGGTCATTGCTGCTTCGCCTCCATCACGAAGGCAGCGACCCTAGCCGCGTCCTTGAGGCCCGGCGCCGATTCCAAGCCCGACGAGGCGTCGACGCCCCACGGATGCACCGCGTCGATCGCTGCGGCCACGTTGCCGGGATCGAGCCCGCCCGCCAACACGAAGCGCCGGCCGGGTCGTTGCAGCCGTGCCCAGTCGAGCGGGACGCCCGTGCCGCCGTGCGCTCCGCCTGCGGCCGAGTCGAGGAGTGGGACCTGTCCTTCGGGGACCTCCGCTGAAGCCCACCCGCCGTTCTCGGCCTGCCGCAACGGGCGGAGCACGAACAGCCCGGACGCCTCCGCCCAACGCGCAACCTCACCGGCGTGGCGCCCGTACGGCTGAACACCATCCGCGGACGTCTCACCGACGGCCCGCTCGACCCACGGCCGATCGGCATCGACGGTCAGCAGGATCCTGAGTGCGGGTACGCCGCCCATCAGGGTCGCCGCACGGGCGACTCCGATGCGCCGGGGCGACTTCTCGGCAAGAACGAAGCCGAGAGCGTCCGCTCCGGCATCGACGGCAGCGACTACATCGGATTCCCTCGTGAGGCCGCAGACCTTCACCCAAGTCACGGACCACCCACCAATCGTGCGAGGGCGGCCGATGGGTCGTCAGCCACCACGAGCGCCTCGCCGACCAGGATCGCCTGATAGCCGGCCCTCGCCATTCGATCCGCGTCACCGGATGTGAAGATGCCGCTCTCGGCGACGGTGACGATCCCCGATCGACAGACATCCGGCGCCAACGTCTCCGCGGTCGTCAGGGTGGTCGCGAAGGTCGTGAGATCCCGGTTGTTGACCCCGACGAGCGTCGCTCCACAGGCCAGCGCGCGCTCCGCCTCCACCCGGTCGTGAACTTCTACGAGGGCATCGACGCCCGCGAGCTTCGCGGTTGCAAGCATGCGTGCCAGCAGCCGGTCGTCGAGCGCTGCGACGATGAGCAGCACCGCGTCCGCGCCGGCGGCCCGTGCCTCCCAGATTTGTTCGGGTTCGAGGAGGAAGTCCTTTCTCACTACCGGGATCGATACCGCCTCCCGCACCGCTGTGAGATCCGCGAGGGATCCGTCGAAGTGCAGCGGTTCCGTCAGGACGCTGACCGCCGCTGCCCCCGCCGCTTCATAGATCTGGGCCTGTTCCACGGCATCGAGGCCCGCCGCGAGAACGCCTCGGGATGGTGATCGTCGTTTGACCTCGGCGATGACCGAGAGCCCCGGGAGGGCAAGCGCGCTCGCGAATCCCCGCGCCGGTGCCGCTTCGGCCGCGCGTGCCTCGAACTCGGGTCCGCAGCCGATCGTCGCGTCACTGCGCACCCTGGCATCGGCGAGGATTCGGTCGAGCACCATGGCAGCTACGAATCCTGTTCCGAGCGCAGGAAGGTCACGAGGCTCTCGAGCTGCTCCTCGCTGAATCGATCACCGAACGCGGTCATCGCTCCCGGACCGATCCGGACGACGTTCTTGATCTGCTGGTCGGTCAAGTCGGCCGCACTGGAACCCGCCCCCAGGGCCGGCCCGATACCACCGCCGAGATCGCTGCCGTGGCAATGGGCGCAGGAGGATGAGTAGAGGTCGCCGCCGAACTCGTCGACACCGCCGCCGGAACACCCGGCAAGCACCACGGCGACAAACGACACGAGCACCAGAGCCAATCGCATCGTGGGAGTATGCCGTCGCCCGGGAGCTACGCCGGCAACGTCACGATGAATCGAGACCCGGTGGTTGGAGCGCGCTCGATACCTACCGTCCCGCCCATCGCGCCGACCAGCTCGCGCACGATGGTCAACCCGAGACCGCTCCCCTCGGGACGGATCGGGTGGTAGCGCCGGGCCACATACAGCCGGTCGAACACACGGTCCGCATCGGCCGGATCGATCCCCGGGCCGGTGTCGGCAACTTCGAGGGTGACGCGGCCGCCGCTCGTGGCGACAGCCACTGTGACCGTTCCGTGCACCGGCGTGTAGCGAAGGGCGTTCTCGACCAGGTTGCCGCAGACTTGGGCCAACCGGTCGGGGTCCAGGTTCGCGGTGCCGGCACCGTGCGATTCGAAATCAATGGCGATCCCTATCTCGTCGGCCCGCTTCCGGAAGGAATCAACTACCCCGCTGAGGTGCGCTGCGACGTCGACCTCCTCGGGCCGCAGCGTGAACTCGCGCGCCTCGATCCGGCCGAGCAACATCATGTCCTCGACCAGTCGGGCCAGACGATCGGTCTGCGCATGGAGCACCTTCGCGACCCGGGCGGTGTCGTCGCGGTCGATCGTGCCCTCGTCGAGAGCTTCCGCATAGCCGCGAATGGTCGTGAGCGGCGTGCGCAGGTCATGCCCGATGCTCATGAGGAACTCGCGCTCGCGCCGACGTGTCACCTCCAAGTTCTCGGCCATCTCGTTGAACGCGACCGCCACCGTTCCGATCTCGTCGTCCACATCGGCCGGCGCTCGAGCCGTGAGGTCTCCGCCTGCGATGGCACGCGATGCGGACTCGAGACCGGCGAGCCGCCTCCGCACCCACTGCGCCATCGCCGATCCGAAAACGAAGATCATGATCACACCCACGACCACGGCGAGGAGCAGGGCGCGGCTCATCTCACGCACCGGGAGCAGCGGAGCAGTCCTCCCGATCGCGATGACGATCTCGCCCGGGCCGAGCGGCACCCGTTGCACCGTCGCGAGCACCTCGGCCCCGTCGACGTCGATGGTCAGCGCGTCGCGTTCCTCGAGGTTGGGGGGTAGCAGGGGCATGAGGTCTTGACGCCGCGAGAGCGGGAACGATCGGTCCCGAACCACGACCTCGGCCTCCACGATGTCGTGGCCGCCGACGATGCGAGCTCGTTCGAGCACCCGCGCGGCCTCGGCGCCGACCGCCCGAATCCGACCCTCGAATCCGGCATCGAGGTCGACGCCGACATTCCCAAGGGCGTCCTCGACAAGCCGACCGGTGGCTTCGGCCTGCCGGAACAGCTCAGCCTGCGCCCGGGTGCGCAGCACCCGGTTGATGTAGGCGACGCCCATCAGGCCGATCACCAGCATCACAACGGCAATGACGACGGTCCCAATCGCGATACGCCGGGTCATGCGGCCGCCCTCGTCATGCGTCGATGCGGTAGCCGACGCCCCAGACCGTCTCGATCGGAATGCCGGGCAGCTTTCGGCGGAGCTGGCGGACGTGCACATCGACGGTTCGCGTCTCCCCGAAGTAGTCGTAG
>JAHEEL010000163.1 GCA_024640745.1 Actinomycetes bacterium | reverse complement strand
CGATCCTGGAATACGGGCTTCTCTTCCAGGAGAAGCTCACGATTGCCTCCGCGGTGGCATCGTCGGCGCGCACCGGGGCAACCATGGGGACGCGGGCGGAGGCGGATTTTGCCATCCTCCAAGCGCTCGAGGCCGGCCTCTACGATCAGGTCGACGCCTCGGTCATCATCTTCGCGGACATCTTCAAGGCCAACGCCGTGACCGGGGCGAAGACGGGCCAATACAACCGCTACACCTACGTCGCCACCAACGTCGGATGCAAGTGGAGCCCATGTCCCGATCCGGTTCTCGGTGCACCCACCTACGGTATCCCGAGCGGGTGGGGCGACCCGGCTGGACGCGACACCGAACTGGACCCGACCGGCGGCGGGCTGGACGTGCTCGGTGTTGAGATCACCTACCACCATTCCGCGATCACCGGCTTCATCCCGGGCGTCGAACGCGACCTCACCGAACGTGCGCTCGTTCGCCTGGAGCCCGACACATTCGCCGGACCCTGACATGAGGCAGAACATGAGGCAACGATGGTCGGACCTTCGCAACGAGCAATCGGGGTTCTCCCTCGTCATGGTCGCGCTGCTGTTGACGGTCCTCATCGGCATGGCCGCGTTCGCCGTCGACTTCGGCTGGCTCTACTGGAATGCAATCAAGATTCAGCATGGGGCAGATGCCGCCGCCCTCTCCGGCGTCGTGTTCGAGCCGAACGATCAGGCGGTCGCCTACTCGGAGGCTCGCAATGCCGCAGCGGAGAACGGCTATGTGCACGCCAATCCGGGGACCACGGTAACGCCGGTCGACTTCGCCGATGATCCAACGGCCGTCCACAACGCCAATCAGCTCTCTGTGACGGTCTCCGACACGGTGCCCACCTTCTTCATGTCGGTCTTCGGCGTCGACACGGTCACCATCCGCAAGCATGCAATTGCCGAATACGTGCTCCCGCTCGCCATGGGGAGCGACCTCCCGTACTTCGGCTCGGACCCGGCCCTCGGGCGGAATCCGAATTTCTGGGCCAACATCCACGGCTACTACACCGGTCAGACGATGGGTGACCGATACGCGTCGCAGTGTGAACATGGCGACAGCGGGTTTGGCTGCGACGCGAATACCGAGGCCCGCCCGACGACAAACCCGGGAACCGTCGACGCAACCGGCGGCTACGTCTACGGCATCGAAGTCCCGGTCGGCGCGAACGGCCTCAGTGTCGACATCTTCGACGGACCGTTCTACCGCGATGGCCACGACCGGTTCCTGGTAGGAGACAACCCGCAGGGCGGCGACGAAGCGGCGCGGGATGAGGGTCCGACGACGCACTTCATGCTCTACGCCCCCGACCCGACACCGCTGGACACGACGGACGGGAACACGCTGCTGTGCACGGTCTCGTTCGGGCCGGAAGACAACTTCGCCGACTTCGATGGCGACGACGACCTCGGCTATTGGGACAGTGGCAGCAGCGTCTGGGTCGCCGACCCGGATGACGACCGGAACGGCGATGGCATATTCGACTGGACCGATGTTGATCTCGAGCCGTCCGTCGACATCAACAGCCTGTGGTCGAAGATGTGCGGGACGTCGTTCAACAACGGTCCCGGGATCTACCCCCTCCGGGTGGTCGTGGAGGATCCCGGGAGCACACCGGGGCACGACCCTCGTGGACTCAATCGGTACTCGCTGCGAGCCTGGACGACGTCTGGAGGCGATCCGCGCGTCTTCGGCCTCGGGGACATGGCGATTTATGTCAACTTCGCCAACAACCAGGCAACGTTCGACCTTGCCGAGGTCGCGGAGGTCCACGCCGGCAAAGAGCTGGTCATCGAGCTCTGGGACTCCGACTCCGGGATCGACAATGTTCGGGTTCGACCACCAACGGGAACCACCGGTTGCACCTGGACCGCGACCACGGGGCAATCCGGCAGCCACGCCGCCGACTGCGACATCCCGACCGGGAGCTACAACTTCAACGACCACCACATGCAGATTCGCATCCCGATCGATACCGGCTACACCTGTGGCTCCGACTGCTGGTGGCAGATCGAACTCATCTATATCGGCGGGGCAAACGACACGACGACGTGGTCGGCCCGTATCGAGGGCAACCCCGTGCGATTGGTGGAGTAGTGACCACATCGAGGAGATCGGCGCCCTCCGCCCGTGACCGGTGGAGGGTTGCCGAATCGTGGACGATGGGACGACCCGAAGAGCGGCTCTTCCGCCTCAATGACGAGATCGCAGCGCTGCGGCGCGACGAGCTGCTCGCCCATGAGGAGTTGCTCATGCTCCGACATCTCGATGACGACGCACGTCGCGATGCCGCGGTGACCGGCAACCCGATGGACGTTGCGGAGGCACGAGTGACGGCCGGCGACGTCGCTCGCATGGAGCAGCACGTGACGGCCCTGCAGTCTGCGCGCCGGAGCCTGGAACGCAAGCGTGATCGGTTGATGGGGAAGCTGGGCGCATAGCGGAACGGTCGCGGCCGGCGGCTGCAAGCACGACATTCCATTGACTCGGCATCGCCCGTCATGGACCGGCGGCTCCAGGCTACGCTCGGGGAATGCCGAAACTCGCGCTGCTCGACGGGCACAGCCTCGCATACCGGGCGTTCTTCGCGTTGCCGAGCGACCTCGCCACGTCGTCCGGGCTGGTCACCAACGCCGTCTTTGGGTTCACGTCGATGCTCATCAAGCTGCTCCAGGAGGAGCAGCCCGACGCGATCGCCGTCGCTTGGGATGTGCGCGGTCCGACGTTCCGTACCGAGGCGTACGAGCCCTACAAGGCGCAGCGGGAGAAATCGCCGGATCTCTTCGTCGAACAGCTGCCCCTCATCGACGAAGTGCTCACCGCCATGGACATCGAGCAGCTCCGCATTTCCGGCTACGAGGCGGACGACGTGATCGCCACGCTGGCCACGCGCGCGAAATCCGAGGGATGGGACGTTTTGGTTGTCACCGGCGATCGAGACGCCTTCCAGCTGATCGAGCCCGGCATCACGGTGCTCTACACCGTCCGAGGCATTTCCGAGACCGCACGCGGCGATGAGGCGTGGCTGATGGGCCGCTACGGCGTGACACCGTCGCAGTACGTGGACTATGCCGCGCTGCGCGGCGATCCGTCCGACAACCTCCCCGGCGTCGCAGGTGTCGGAGAGAAGACGGCCGCCAAGTTGATTGCGAAATACGGCAGCGCGGCTTCCGTCGTCGAGGCGGCCGCCGACCAGACGCCGAAGCTCAGTGAGAACCTCGAAGCTGCTGCCGACCAGGTGCTGCTCAATCGGCAGCTGATGGAACTGGTCCGCGACGTACCCATCGACGCGGCCATCAACGACTTCGCGGCGCAGCCGCTCGACGGCGAACGGATCCGCCCCGTGTTCGACGCGCTGGCGTTCCGAGGCTTGTGGGAGCGACTCGCGGAGCTCGGCGGGCTCTCGAGCGCAGGAGCCGACGAGATCGACGTCGAGGTGGTCACCGCCGCCGATCCGAATCGGGCGGCGTCCGATGCTGCGGGGCGGGACCTCGCCGTGGAGCCGGTGTGGGACGGCAGCGAGCTTGCCGGCGTGGTAGCGGCGGGATCTCCAGCGATCTACATACCCGCTGCGGCGCTCGACGGTCTCGACGGCGCTGCACGATCGATTGCCGGCCACGACATCAAGCCTCTGGTGCGGGCATTCATGGAGATGGGGCTCGACCCACCGCCGGTCTCGTTCGATACGGCGCTCGCAGCCTGGATAGCGAATCCTGCGCAGCGAGCGCCCGACCTCGCCGACCTTGCGTACCGGGAGCTCGGTCTCGCCGTCGAGGATGCCGACGGATCCTCCGGGGCGGCCCAGGCGGCTTTCGACTTCGAAGGCGGTGTCGATCTGGAGGCGGCGGCACGACGTGCGGTCGCCGTAGAGCGCTTGGTGGCTCCTCTCACCGAGCAGCTCGAGGCGCGCGGCGGTCTCGGCGTCTACGAGGAAGTTGAATTGCCGCTGATCCCGATTCTCGCCCGCATGGAAGTCGCGGGCATCGGCGTCGATCGCGGGTTCCTCGTCGATATGGGAGAACGACTCAGGTCCCGTCTTGCCGACCTGGAGACACTGATTCACGCTGCCGCTGGCGGGCCCTTCAACGTCAACTCGACGCTGCAGCTGCGCGAGGTTCTCTTTGACCGGCTGGGACTCCCGGTGTTGAAGAAGACACCGAAGGGCGCCCCGTCAACCGACGCGTCGGTGCTCGAGAAGCTCCGCGACGAACACGAGATCGTGGCGCACCTGTTGCTCTACCGCGAGCTCGAGAAACTTCGTGGAACCTACGTGGAGGCACTGCTCCGGCTCGTCGACGAGGACGGCCGGATCCGCGGTCGCTTCAACCAGATGGGCGCCGCTACCGGCCGGCTGTCCCAGGAGCAGCCAAACCTGCAGAACATCCCGGTTCGTTCCGCCGAAGGGCGCGAGATCCGGCGGGCCTTCGTCGCGGACGAAGGCTGCGTGTTCCTGGTTGCCGACTACTCCCAGATCGAGCTGCGCATCTTGGCGCATCTTTCGCAAGACCGGGGCCTGGTCGAGACATTCGACCTGGATCTCGATGTGCATGCGGCAACCGCAGCGCGCGTCGACGGTGTCGACCTGGACGAGGTGACGGCAGATCAGCGCCGCCGGGCGAAGATGATCAACTTCGGGCTGCTCTACGGGATGGAGGCGTATGGATTGTCACAACGCCTCGGTATCTCGAGGGACGAGGCCCAGGAGCACATCGACGCCTATTTCGCTCAGTTCCCGCATGTCCGTGAATTCCTCCAAGGTGTCGTGGAGGATGCCCGCAACGACGGATACACCACGACGATCCTCGGGAGACGGCGCTACTTGCCGGAGCTTGCGAGCTCGCGGCACCGCGACCGGCAGGCGGGGGAGCGGATGGCCCTCAACGCACCGATCCAGGGCTCGGCCGCGGATGTGATCAAGAAAGCGATGGTCGAGTTGGATCCACTCCTTGCCGACCATGAGGCGCAGATGCTCCTCCAAATCCACGATGAGCTCGTCATCGAGGTGACGGACGAGCGTCTCGAGGCGGTGTCCGACCTCACCCGCAGAGTGATGGAGGGGGTTGTGAATCTGCGCGTACCCCTGAAGGTCGATGTGGCCTCGGGCGTGACACTCGCCGACTGCAAGTCCTGACCTTTTGCCTCTTGTGGGTTTATGCCAGTAGCATCCACCCCAGCTTCGGGCCGCGTTCGTTACGCGCGCACTGAGGTGATCCACGTACACAGGAGTCGAAGCCTTTCCATGACCACGAACGAGAACGATCTCGCCAGCACCGGTGAGGAGCAAGCGGACG
>JAHEEL010000162.1 GCA_024640745.1 Actinomycetes bacterium | reverse complement strand
GAACGAAGAGCGCCGTCGGGCCGTCGCCGCGCTCCCGATACCTGAAGGTGTGGCCATCGATTGCGATGTCATGCATGCGTGGAGTGTCGCACACCCGGGACCGTCTCGCGTCCGATCAGCGGCGGCCGCCCCGGCGAGGTTCGAAGGCCGGGACACGGGCGCGGCAGAACGGGGTGATAGCTTTGCATTGTGCAGCCGCCGCGGATCCACCTCGCGAACCTCCCGACGCCCCTCGAACCGGCGCCGCGGCTGACCGCTGCGTGGGGTGGCCCGACGATCTGGGTCAAGCGGGACGATCTCACCGGCTTCGGGCTCTCCGGGAACAAGGTCCGGAAGCTCGAATACCACTTCGCGGCCGCCCTCGATGCCGGAGCCGATACCGTGATCACGTGCGGCGCCGTGCAGTCGAACCACTGCCGAGCGACGGCGCTCGCCGCAGCAAGGGTGGGCCTGCGGTCGATTCTCTATCTGCGCAGCCCCGACGGCGAGCCTCCGACGGACGTCACTGGGAACCACCTGCTCCAGCGACTCGCCGGCGCCGACTGCCGGTTCATCACCTCCGAGCAATACGAGGACCGCGATGCGGTGCTTGCCGACGCGGCGGCAGCGCACGGCGCCGCGTGGCCGATCCCGGAGGGTGCCTCGGACGCTCTCGGATCGCTCGGATTCGTTGCGGCCATGCGGGAGATCGCTCCACAATTGGCGGAGCACGGTCTCAGCCGGCCGGCAATCTGGCACGCTGCCTCCAGCGCCGGAACGACCGCCGGCATGGTGCGCGGCGCCGATGAACTCGGGTTGAACGTCGAGATCGTGGGATCGTCCGTCGGTGACCCGGCAACAATCGTCACCCATCGCGTTCGTTCGGTCATCGACGACGCGAATGCCGAGTTCGGTGCCGTAGCCGCTCGCGTGCGCTGGCAGATTCGCGACGACTTCATCGGTCGCGGCTACGGTCTCGCCACCGCCGCCGAACTCGCAACCCAAGCCGAAACCACACGCCTCACCGGCATGCTCTTCGATCCGGCCTATACCGGGAAGGTCGTGTACGCACTGAGCCAAGAAATCGCATCGGGCCGGATCACACGGGACGATCAGGTCGTGTTCTGGCACACGGGGGGAGGATTTGCGCCGTTCGCGTTCCCGGAGCTGATCGAATAGCGGGCGGCGCGCATGGCCCGCTCCGCAACAGAACAGCCCCCCACTGAGCGGGTCGGCTACTCAGCCCCCTCCACCTTCTCCAGGAACTCCACAAGCACCTCGTTCACCACCCCCGGCCGCTCGACGGGGAGCAGGTGTCCTGCGCCGTCGACGATCACGGTCGTCGCGTCGGGCACCGCGGCGCCAATCGGCTCGGCCGCACCGGGTTTCGTCATCAGGTCTTGGTCTCCCAGGATCAGCAGGAGTGGGGCGCTCACCTGCGCGGCAGCCGCTGCGGCGCTCGGGTAATCGCTACACGCTCTGAGATCCGCAGCGGCAACGCCGGGCCGGGCCGTCTGCAGGATCCTGACAGTATCGTCGACCGTCCACTCGGACACGCCGATCGGTGTGCGCGCGTGCATCCACGTTCCCATTGTCGCGAACATCGAGAGGTCGCCCGTTTCCGCGCCGGCCAGGAGATCCGGGTTCACGCGCATCTCGTCGGCGACCCCGATCAAAGTCAGCGACCGCACCAGGTCCGGGCGGGCGACCGCCGCCTCCAGCACCACCAGGGCACCCATCGAATGGCCGATGAGATGCACCGGCCCCTCGAGCGTCGAGAGGTAGGCGACGAGCCACCCGGCATATCCGCGAACGGTGGATGAAGGCTCGCCCTCAGACCCGCCGTGTCCGGGCAGATCCACCGCGATCGGGCTGAACCCTGCAGCCACGAGCCCATCGGCCTGGTAGCGCCACACCGAGCTGTTCATCGCTGCACCGTGGACGAGGACGACGGTGCTCATCCGGTGATGAAGAACGTCAGCGCCTCGACGATGAGCGCCGGGCGTTCGACCCCTTCGATCTCAACGGTGATCTCGTTCTTCACGAGCCACCGCCCTGCGCTCTTCTCGACGACATCGACCAACCGCGTCCGCCCGCGGATCCGGCTGCCCACCTTGACCGGTTCGATGAACCTCACCTTGTCGGCTCCGTAGTTGATGACCATCACCATGCGGTCGGGGGCGACCATCGTCTCCATCAACATGGGAGTCGTCAGCGAGAGCGTGAGGAATCCGTGCGCGATCGTCGACCCGAAGGGAGTCTGGGCAGCCGCCACCGGGTCGACATGGATGAACTGGTGATCCATCGTCGCGTCGGCAAAGGAATCGATGCGACCCTGATCGATCGTCAGCCAATCGGAAACGCCGGTTTCTTGACCGATCCGATCCCTGAGCTCGTCGGCGGGGATGATCTGCACGCCTGCTCCTCCTCATCGCTGGCGCAAGGGTAGATCACCCAGAGACAGGGGTCCGCCGGAGCACCAGGAGTGGGCGAATGGCGTGCGCAACCGGCAGCGACCGGTACCGTAGCGCTCAGTATGCGCCGCCTCACCGCCATCGTCTCGTCGCTCGTGATCCTGATGAGCGCGTGCACCTCCGGCCCCAGCATCGACACGATCGACGACGCATCATCCGTTCCGTCAAGCGATCCTTCCACGACCACGACCGAGGTGACACTGCCGGCCGCCGAAGCCGTCGAACGCGGCACGGTCGACGGCGTGGTCGACGGCGACACGCTCCAGGCGATCGTCGACGGACAACGCATCGAGATCCGCCTCATCGGAGTGAACGCGCCCGATGCTGAGGACTGCTACGGGGCAGAGGCGCGCACCGCGCTCTCGGCCCTGGTGGCGGGCGAGACCGTGGTCCTCGGCGCCGGAGAACCCGATGTCGACGCTTCGGGTCGTGCGCTTCGCTACGTCATCATCGAATCCAACCCGCCGGTGCTCGTGAATGCAGAGCTCGTATCTCAAGGCGCTGTGATTCCGCTGCACAGCGGGCACGCACAGGAGAGCGACTTCCTGGCGCGAGGCGACCGCGCATACGCGTCGGGGAAGGGCCTGTGGGGAACGTTTGTATGCGGCCACATCGACGACGGGGCCTCTCCGGATCGCCCACAGCTCCGGATCAGCGAGGTCAACCTTGCCCCGCAGGGAGCCGGTGAACTCGACCTCACCGAAGAGTCGATCCAGATCGTAAACCAGTCGTACACGGCAGTTGACCTCAGTGGCTGGCTCGTACGCAACGAGAGCGCCGAGCGATACCTCGCCCTGCCACCCGGCACAGCAATCGCCGCCGGCGGTTCGCTCCAAGTCGTCACCGGCTGCGGCAACGACTCGGGCGAGGTGTTGCACTGGTGCTCTGAGACCCCGGTGTGGTCGACGGCGAGCGATACCGTCCTGCTCCGAGACCAACTC
Source organism: Actinomycetes bacterium (assembly GCA_024640745.1). GTDB lineage: Bacteria > Actinomycetota > Acidimicrobiia > Spongiisociales > UBA5794 > JAHEEL01. Next base: position 1,934 of record JAHEEL010000162.1, on the reverse strand, counting down.
GGCAACGTCGTCGACCGAAAGCCGTACACCGTTGAAGAGCAGTAGGAGAGACGCGAGAGAAGAGACAAGAGACACGAGAGAAGAGACAAGAGACACGACGCCCTCCCGGATCGAGCGTCCGGGGTCTAGCGTCTAGCGTCTCGAGTCTCGAGTCTCAGGTCCCGGGTCTGGCATCTCGGGTCTGGCGTCTCGGGTCTGGCGTCTAGCGTCTAGCGTCTCAGGTCTCGAGTCTTCTCTGCGAACGGCAACTCGCTACCCCAGCCGTCGCGCGACCGTCTTCATCTCCATGAAGAGGCGGAGGTAGTCGGGGCCGCCGGCCTTCGCATTGGAGCCCGACATGTTGAACCCCCCGAACGGCTGGATCCCGACCAGCGCGCCGGTGATCTTCCGATTGATGTAGAGATTGCCGACGTGGAACTCGCGCCGCGCACGCTCGATCCGCGACTCGTCGGTGGAGTACAGCCCACCGGTGAGTCCATACTCCGTTCCGTTGGCAACGTCGAGCGCCTCGTCGAAGTCGGCCACACGAATCACCGAGAGCACCGGACCGAAGACTTCGTGCTGCGCGAGCCGGGCATCCGGTGCAACGCCCGTGAAGACCGTGGGTTCCATGTAGTAGCCGCCGTCGAGGTCCAGGGCAGCGCCCCCGGTCACAACCGAGCCGTCCAGAGCGCCGCGGGCGATCTCGTGAAGGATCGACTCGTGCTGCGCCTCCGAGATGACGGGACCGACGGCATGATTCTCGACCGGCGACCCAACGCTGAGCGCGGTCGTCCGGGCAACAACCCGATCAACGAGCTCGTCGTGGATCGCGTCGATGGCAATCAGACGAGAGCACGCCGAGCACTTCTGTCCCTGAAAGCCGAACGCGGAACGAACGACATCTGCTGCCGCCGCATCGAGGTCGGCCGTCTCATCGACGATGAGCGCATCCTTACCTCCCATTTCCATATAGGCGCGCTTCATCCACCTCTGGCCGGGGTACACGGCCGCAGCACGCTCGGCGATACGCAAGCCGACCTGCTTCGATCCGGTGAAGTTGATGAAGCGCGTCGAGGCATGATCCACGAGGGTGTCCCCAACTTCATCACCCGGGCCCGGGAGGAAGTTCACGACTCCGGGCGGTAGGCCCGCTTCCTCGAGGACCTGCATGAACCCCCATCCGACGATCGGCGTGTTCGAAGCCGGCTTGAGAACGACGGTGTTCCCTGCTGCGATGGGTCCGGTGGTCATTCCGACCAGGATGGCGAGCGGGAAGTTCCAGGGCGGTATGACCACACCGGCGCCAATCGGCTGAAGCCACGACTCGTTCGTCTCCCCGGGGTAGTCGTACACCGGCAGGGGTTCACTCATGGCGATCGCTTGGTGCGCGTAGTAGCGGCAGAAGTCGACGGCCTCCGCTACATCGGCCTCCGCTTCGATCCAGTTCTTGCCGGCTTCGTACGTCTGCCATGCCGCGAAGTCGTAGATGCGCTCGGCGATCAGGTCCCCGACGCGGTGCACGATCTCGGCTCGCTCGGACGCCGGCGTGGTGGACCAGCCCGGAAACGCCCGCCACGCGGCGGTGACCGCATCGACGGCGGTGTCCGGCGTCGCCGATGAGGCAGTACCCACGACGCGCGACGGCCGGGCAGGGTCGATGCTGCGGATGTGGCGCTCCGTCTCGATCGACCGACCGCCGATCACGAGCGGAGCGTGGAGCCCGAGTTGGGCTTCGACGCGATGGAGCGCGGCACGGTAGGCGTCGGCCCGGGCCCCGTTGGAGAAGTCGGAGTACGACAGCGACTGATACGGCGGCAACATGATTGCTCCTCGCAACGACGACACCGCGATGCTACGACGAATTCGTCGGCCCGCCAGAGTCGAGGGACCGTTCAAGGCACCCCGGCAACGTGCCGATGAACAGTCACATGCGACCGTCTGTGCTCGTGATC
>JAHEEL010000016.1 GCA_024640745.1 Actinomycetes bacterium | reverse complement strand
GTCGCCTCGTTCTCGAAGATCTGGCGGCCCGCATAGTCGAGATTCGTAATGGTGCACGTGTACGTGACCTTCTCGGCGACCGCCAGGTCCTTGATGGGCCGCGCGCATGTCGAGGAAGGATCGATGGCGATGGCGCGAGCATCGGTGACCTGGACACTGGTGAGCGGAACCGGCCCGTCGTTGGTCACGGTGATCGTGAACGTGCCGACGCCGTCAGATCCGTAGAACTCGGGCGTGGCCGTCTTCACGATGTCGATCGACGGGGTCGGCGGCGTGAAGGTGTTCGTGATCGTGCAGACGGCAGATTGTCCGTTGCTGAGGTTGATGCTGCTGCCGGTCACAGCGGCTCCCTCGTTGATCGAGCAACTCCACGATCCGGCGGTGTAGTCGGCAGGTCCGCCGGCTTCCGCGAGCGTGTAGTCGACACCCCCGAAGATCGTGGTGAGCGCGCCCGAGCCGCCGGCATTGGAGAAGTTTCGGCCGTCGTTCGGTGCCGCGGCGCCGGCCGACAGCGTCCAATCGTCGGCGACCGCGTTGCCGCCGTCGACGACCTTCACCAGCCTGAGCGTGGGGCTCGTCTCACACGCCGCGCTCGCGTAGGTCTCATCGAACGACAGGCCCCGCTGCCCGTCGAGGTCGTCGGTTGCGATCACCTGGACTCGGAGCGTGTGACTCTCCGTGGGATCCCACGAACCGGTCTCGGAGTAGTCGGTGCCGAAGTCGGCGATACTCGTGACTGATGTGCCGTCGACCCAGATGTCGACGCTACCGCCCTCGTCGTACACGGACAGGGAGACCGACCAACCGTAGCAATCGGCGGTGACCTCCCGAATGTGCGCCTGCGCCGGCGGTGCGACGACGAATGCGAGTATCGCAAATGCCACAGCGGCCGCCAGCGCGACAGCGAGTAGGTTGCGGATGGCCCCGCGGTGCGAGACGTGAGTATGAGGCATGTGCCTTCCTTCCACCGTATGTCGGTCCGGACCAGCCGTCCCGTTCTGTCTGACCCAAGCCCTGGGTCGTTCCGTGTCTGCGTTGCGCTGGTACCGGTTGGCACCGGCACCCTCCATCGACTGATGCTAGCCAATTCCGTTCCCCGTATGAGGAGCCAAATCGGTGGCGCCGCCACGTTCTGTAGCTACTGGTCACCGTACTGCTACGAAGAGTGGTCGGCAAGGTCGGTCGTCGAGGATGCCGCAGTGTCTAGTCCCTCCGCGGTGACGGTGATCGCCGAAGGGTCATTGCGGAGCGCGATGAGTGCCGCCTCACGAAGGAGGCCCGACAGTTGAGCGAACGAGAAACCCTCCGTCCGACGGACGAGCGCGTCGATATCGACGTCGTCGCCGAACGGCACGTCGCTGATATCGAAGAACGCCCGGCGCGCCTCGGGGGCGGGAAGGCCGAGCCGGAGGTGCACCTCGAGTCTGCCGGGGCGCAACAGGGCGGGGTCGATCAGATCCCTCCGATTCGTGGCCCCGATCACGAACACATCGCCTCGGTCCGAGACACCATCCATCTCGGTGAGGAGTGCAGCGACGACCGAGTCGCTCACTGAGTTCGTGGACTTGCCCCTGACCGGGGCGAGCGCGTCGAGCTCATCGAAGAAGAGGATCGCCGGGGCAAGCGCGCGAGCGCGAGAGAAGACCTCGCGCACAGCCCGTTCGGACTCGCCGACCCACTTGTCGAGCAGCTCGGCCCCTTTGATCGGAAAGAAGGCGGCTCCCGATTCGTGGGCCAGCGCGCGGATCACATAGGTCTTCCCCGTCCCCGGAGGGCCGTAGAGGAGCAGGCCACGCGGCGGTTCGATGCCGAGTCGGGTGAATCGCTCCGGATCCTGCATCTGCCAGATCACCGATTCGGTGAGGCGCTGCTTCACCTCGACGAGATTGGCGACGCGATCGAACCCGTAGCCCGGGATATCTCCAGACGCCGCAGATCCAAGTGACGGTGTCGTCCCGTCGACTGCGGCTTCGATAGCGTCATGCGCAACCGGGGCTCGAGAGCCGGCCGCAGCGGCGGACGCCTGGAGAACGGCCGAAACGATGTCGGCACCCGAGAAGCCTGCACTGCGAGCGGCGAGTCGGTCATAGTCGATGTCCGTGGTGGGGACTCGAGCCAGGGCGGCCTCGAACAAGCGGCGACGTCGCTTGAGATCCGGCGGCGGCACCGAGAGCGACCGAGGGAGGAGCGGCGTCGATGCCAGATCGCTGCCGAGGGATGCGGTGGAGTGGACGCCGAGGACACACGCGATGCCCGGCCGTTGAGCGACTGCGTCGAGGAACCACCGCATGATCGCGGCAATCTGGTTCTTGAACGCTCCGTCTGCCCCGGCGACGGCATCGAGACGATCAACGAAGAGAACGACCGGAGGCGAAGTGCTCTTCACGGCCCGCTCGAGTAGGGACAGGAGACGCTCGGGCCTGAACACGAGGTCGAGGGAAACCTCGTGGACCGAGACGCCTGCGGCCTTCGCCGCCGCGGCAACCAGCTCGGAGCGACCGCACCCTGCGGGCCCCTCGACGATTACGCCGGCAACCGACGGAAGCCCCCACGACTTGGGGAGGTCATCGCGCGACGTGAGAAGCGTGATCCACCCGACCAGCGTCTCGAGCTCCGTGTCGAGCCCCGTGAGGAGGGCGTCGGCCGTCGAGAGCGTTTCGCCCGGCGGGCGTCCGCGGGGCTGGGGCACGACATCGGGTTCGACATCCTCCGAGTCGTGGACGACCGTCCGACTGCCGACCATCCCGGTCGAGCCCGGGTCCACCGAGACGACCCGCGCGATCTGTGGATCGTCGCGTTCGTCACCGTACGAGCCGTGGACGGTGACGCGATCGCCGACGGTGACGACGTTGCCCTGCAGCGATCGGGCGAGATGGCGAGCGTCGAGCCGTTCGGCACCGCGGACGACGACGCGGCGTGCCTGGGGGATCACAGCGCGAGTTGCGTCGACGGACGCGCCGAGCGCAACGCCCGCGTTGTCCCTCACGAGCGGGCCCACCGCGAGCGCGTTGGGCCCCGGCACGTCCCCGGGCGATACGAGGCAGTGCGTGTCTCCGAGCGCGACGGTGCCGCCGCCGGGGAGTCCCATGGCGGCGAGAAGCGCCGCGTCGGCGCGGGCGACGGGGTCGGATCCCGGTCGGATGATGAAGCGCATGCCGCCAAGGTAGCGTGGTGCCATGAGCGAATCAGCGAACTGGGACGACTTCGAACGGCTGGGACTGCGCGTTGGGACGATCGTGCGGGCTGAGCCGAACTCGGGGGCGCGCGAACCGTCGTATCGGTTGTGGATCAACCTCGATGAGGGATCCGTGGTGCAATCATCGGCCAAGATCACCGAGCGATACCGCCCGGAAGCGCTGGTCGATCGCCAGGTGGTGGTCGTCACCGGCTTCGAGCCCCTGCGGGTTGGTGGGTTTCGGTCCGATGTGCTCGTGCTCGGTGCCGTGTCCGATGACGGTGTCGTGCTTCTGCGTCCCGACGAAGCCGTGCCGCCGGGCACCAGGGTGGCGTGATCAGGCGAGTGGCGGGATCGGGTGGACCGGGAGCGACAGCGTTCCCGTGCTTTGTACTACGGAGACCCCATCGCGATCGAGCCAGCGCCAGATGAGGTGGGCCTCCTCAGCGGCTTGCACCGATCCGGCCACCGGCGGTGCGTCCCCCGCCGGATCCCGAGCGGCAACCAGCGGCAGCGGCGTGCGCGCGTTCCACGCCGCTGCGAGGCGACCGTCCTGCACCACCACCCCGTCGCCTTCTCTGTCTTGGGCCCAGAGCGTCCCTGCGGCGCTGAGCGCTTGCCAGGTGCGGCGCCCGGCGAGCGCGCGGGCAAGGCTCCGGTAGCGATCTCGGGCTTCCGCAGCTTCCTCGAACCGGCGAGCGTCCGCAAGTCGCTGCATGCGGTCGCGAAGCGGCCCGAGCACCGCAGTGGGATCTCGCTCGATGCCCTCGCGAAGGCGCTGCACCACCGCTGTGTAGACGTCTTCCTCCACCGACCCGTCACACGGACACAAGGCGGTACCGAGCTGGCCGAACGAGCACTGAGCGGCTCGTTTGGTTCCGGCCGTGTTGCAGCGGCGAATGGGAACGGCGTCCCAGATCGCGTGGACGACCACCTCGGCGGCCCTTCGGGACCGGTATGGCCCGAGGTAGAGCGCCCCGTCGTCGCGCACCGCCCGCACCATCGAAAGGCGAGGGAAGCGTTCCTGGGTCAGCTTGATCCATGTCTGGCTTCGCGGAGGCCTCGAGCGGCGGTTGTAGCGGGGCCGATGCTCACCGATGAGGCGGAGCTCTACCACCTCGGCTTCCAGTTCGGTGGTGCAGACGTGGTATTCGATGCGGTCGAGATCGCGGAGCATCTGTGCCACCGAGCGCCGATCGTCCCCGTAGAAGTAGGAGCGAACCCGGCTCCGGAGATTCTTCGCTTTGCCGACGTAGATCACGGCGCCATCCCGGTCGCGGAAGAAGTACACGCCGGGGCCACGCGGCGCGTCGGCGGTGAGCTCGATCTTGCCGTAGTGCGCCGACCCGCGCGCCGTCGGGAGTATGAGCAGGTCGTCGAGGTGCGTGACCCCGAGTGTGCCCGCGCGCTCGAGGAGCGCCCAGAACACGTGCGCCGTGGCTTGTGCATCGTCCAGCGCCCGATGGGTCGGCGGGGAGGGCGCACGGAAGTGGGCGGCGAGCGACGAGAGCTTGAGATTGCGCACCTCCGAGCGGACGAGCCGGCGTCCGAGGCCGAGCGTGTCGACGGAGCGATTCGCGAGACGCCCGTAGCCGAGGCGTTCGGCCGCGGCGTTCAAGAACGAAAGGTCGAATCGCACGTTGTGCCCGACGATGACGGCGTCGCCGATGAACTCGAGGAACGCCGGAAGCGCCTCGGAGATCGTCGGCGCCTCGATCACCATGGCCTGTGTGATCCCGGTGAGCACGGTGATGAACGGCGGGATCTCCATTCCGGGATTGACGAGCGTCTGAAAGGTCCCGGCCGGTTCGCCCCCCACGAACTTGACGGCACCGATCTCCGTGATCTCGCAATCGGCCGCTGTCGCTCCCGTGGTTTCCAGGTCGAGGACACAAAACGGAACAGCATGGAGCGGCGCCTCCATGTCGTCGAACGTTCGCTGTCCCGCCAGCACTGCCACCTCCGAGAAGCGACCCTACACCGAACAGACGTTCGATCCAAGGACGAGCGAGACTTGCGGAGGAGCCTCCCGCCATTGAGACTGCCTCCATGAGATTCGAGGGCCGAGTCTTCTACGACTTCTCGTCGCCGGTCTGGCGCTTCTATCGATTCCTTGCTGCGGCCGCCGCGGAGGGTGCCGAGCTGCGGCTCGACTGGCAGCCGTTTGTCACGGAGGGCGACCAGCAAAGCGCGACCGGACTCGCCCTTGCCGAAGGGGCCCGGGCGCAGGGACCGGAGCGTCACGCCGCCTTCCTGCAGGCGCTGCTCGCGATCCGGCACCTCGAAGATGCCGACCTGACCGATCCCGAAGTCGTTGCCCGGGCGGCCGACTCGGCAGGGATCTCCGAGCGGATCGTTCCCGACGCCGCGGCGGTGGCTCGGTCTACCGACGAGGCGATGAGCCTCGGTGTGACGGCGGCGCCAACCGTGTTTCGGCACGGACCGGTGTTACATGTTGGTGTCAACCCGGCGTCGTATGGGAGTGGGGCACTCGACCGGCTGCGCGTGATCGACGCGGTGCTCGTCGACGATGGCATCTGGACGCTCACGAAGCCGTAGGGCTACGGTCGCCGCTGCCGAACTGCTTCGAAGAGCGCCAACGCCGCGGATACCGAAGCGTTGAGCGAATCGACGGCGCCCGCCATCGGGATGCGAATCGGGAGTCCGGCCTTCAACCAGGCTTGGCCGACACCGGCGTGCTCGGACCCGACCACGATTGCGGTCGGGCCGGTCATGACGGCGTCCCAGTAGACGGTCGACGCGTCCGGTGTGGCGACGAGCAAGGACCCTCGGTCGCGAAGCCAGGCGATCGCGCTCGGCGAATCGGCCACGGCGAAGGGCGTTGAGAACAACGAACCTTGTGAAGCTCGCACAACGTTTGGGTTGAACGGGTCCACGGTGGGGTCCGCGATCACGAGGCCGGCACCCGCAGCGTCGGCGGTGCGCAACATAGCTCCGAGGTTGCCGGGCTTCTCGATCGCCTCGGCGACGAGGAGGAGATCTGCTGTGAGGCTCTCTATCCCGGCCTCCCAAGTCGCGGCAACTGCCACGATGCCGTCCGGACCGGTGCGCAGCGACAACTTGTCGAACGCGGAGGCGGAGACGGTCGTGGTTTGGACTTGGGCATTGTCGAGCGCGTCGACGAGGGCGACGGTATCGGGCGACGTGTACGCGCGGCAAACGAAGGCTTCGACGATCGACACCCCGGCGGCGATCGCCCGTTGAGTCTCCCGGGCTCCCTCGATGAGAAAGCGACCCGTTCGGTCCCGCTGTCGACGCTGCTTCAGTCGAGCAGTATCGAGAATGCGCCGGTTCGAGGGGCTCTCGATCTGCGGGCTCACCAGCCGCCGCCACCGCCGGACGAGAAGCCGCCCCCGCCACCGAACCCACCGAAGCTCCCGCCGCTCCAGGACGATCCGCCCCACGACGAGCCACCGCTCGACCCGAATCCGCCTCCGCCGCCCCACCAGGAGCCTCGGTCCTGTGACCAGGAGGCGTCCCGGTAGATCGGTTCCCATCCGAACGAGTCGGAAACACCTCGGGTGATCACCCAGTGGTGGAAGAAGAACGTGAACGGATCGAAGGATCCGATGCCGCCCGGAATCGGCCGTCCAGACCAGCTGTCTTGCTGTCCGCTCGTGCCTGCATGGGCGAGCTCGGGAGCAAAGCGGTCGGCATCGTCGATGCTGCTGTCGGCGAGCGCCCTGCGCTGTGCGGCGTACGCGACCGCGAACCGGCGCGGCCCGCGTGGATCGGAGGCGCCGAACGCGGCGGCCACGTCGGCGTACGACCCGACGAGACCGAGTTCGTGCAGCGCCGATCGCGCTTCGAGCCATCGCCGCAGCGCCTGACTCGGCTCGAGTGACATGGCGAGCACCCCTGCGATCGTGCGAGCCGATTCGGTCGTCGTGTACGCGGCAAGCTCATCGCGCAGCTGCTCGTAGACCTCCGGCCCATCGTCCCGGCGGTTGAGGAGCCCGACGGTGATCGAGATCGGCAGATCGAGGCGCTCGGTGATCGCGCGAGCGCGGCGGACTTCTCCGTCGGTCATGAGACCGGCGAGCGCGAATTCGACGGCCTCGGCCGGACCAAAACCGCGATCCCGGTGACCTTGATAGGCGTCGAGGAATTCCTGAGTATTCGCCTCGTTGCGATTCATGAGCAAGAGGGCGGCGATGGCCGCGGGATCGAGACCGTCCGCCGTGAGGCCGGCGGCCTTCGCATCGAGCGCCTTTCTGACCGACTCGTAGCGGCTCACGGCGCTGTCGGTATTGTCCTCGAGATCAGCGAGTGCGGCGGCAATCGCCGGGCGGGCAGTCGACTGTGGGAGGCGTTCGTACAGGTCCTCGAGCCGCTGCACCTTGGCGTCCGCTTCCGACAGGGCCGCCCGATACTCGGCGACCGACGCGGAGAGCGGAGCATCGGCGGGGAATCCCGGCGCTGCTTCGACCAGGCCGGCGCCGAGGGTGGTCGTGACGACGTGGCCGATCGGTGTCGGCGTCAATTCAGCGAGCAAGGCGTCGCCGGTTCGCCGCCTCGCCGCCGCAACGCGGTGCGGGCGGAGCGATGCGATCAGACGTTCGAGCTTCCTTCGCTCGGATGCGAAGGTGGCGTCGTCGTCGATGTCGACCGACAGCGCGGCGTCGGCTGCCTGCTGCACGGCATTCTCCAGAATCGGGCGTTCTTCCGACGCTCTCAGCTCGAGCGGTTCGCGCGTTGTGCCGATCAAGCGGTCGCGATCGATGACGTCAATGAGGTCGAGGCTCCACAGCGAGGTGAGGGCCGTCTCATCGGAGGCGCTCCCGGATGCGATCTGCCAGAGCGTCTTCACGGCGTCCGAGGTCGCGACATCCGTCGGCGCAGGTGGTTCGATCGCGAAATCTGCATATCTCGGGAGGTCGGCGCCGGATGGTTCGAGCCCGGCAAGGTCGCCGTCGATCAGGCGTTCCCGTTCCTTCCGCCTCATCTTCCTTGCGGTTCGTCGTTTCGAGACGACCTGCCCGACGACGGAGAAGACGAAGAATCCGGCGATGCCGAGGGCGATGATGTAGCCGAACGGGATTCCGGTCGAGTCGTCGGTGTCGTCGATGAGGTTGCCGGCGAGCGACTGCTCGACGGCTCCGACGATTGCCAGCAGACCTCCCTCGAAATCGCCTGCTGAGAAGAAGCTGCGGGCCGACCCGGCGATGGCGCTCCCGGGGACGCTGATGTTCTCCTGAGTGACCACTTCGGTGCGCCGCTCGTCGAGCGAGACCAGCACCAAGATACCGTCTTCCTCGGCGGGGTCTCCGACACCCCAGGCGTTTGCCAAATCGGCGGCAAAGTCCGCGGGGTTGGCGCCGCGGCTGTCCTGCACGACCACGACGGCAATCGGGTTTCCGTAGTTGCCGACCACGCGAGAGATGGCGTCCTCGATTCGTTGCGGATCGTCGACGACACCGACCTCGTCGGTGAAGTACCCCTGGCAGACCACCCCCTGATAGCCGCCGCAGTCGACCGCTTCTCTCTGCGCGACTGCTGGTGCGGGGGAGGCGGCCACCAGGCCGAACGCAACGAGCAGCAGCACACCGAGATTCCGCACACGGTTCATGGCGAAGATGATGGTCGTTTGGGTCGCGTTGCCCAAACGGAGCAACCGGTAACGCTCTAGTACAACTCGTACTGGCCGGCGATCAGCCGGTCCCGAACACCAAGCCAGTCGGCGAGGGACTCCTTGACGATCATCTCGACGGCAGCGTCATCCACAGGTCCGGCGACTTCGACGTGCACCTCCTGTGGCTCGGTGACCGGGCGTCCGATGGACGACAGCATTCGGATCGTGGTTTCTCGAGCGAGCGTCTCGTCAATGAGGCGCTGCGCGATGTCCCGAGCAAAGGCGTGGTACGTCTTGCCGACATGGGCAGCCGGGTTCTTGCCGGCGGCTGCTTCGAGGCTCATCGGCCGATACGGTGTGATGAGGCCGCCGAACCGATTGCCGCGCCCGACCTGGCCGTCGTCGCCTGCTTCCGCCGATGTACCGGACAAGGTCAAGTATTGGGAGCCGGTCGTGTCGGCCTGGTTCACCTGCACCGTTGTCTCGGCGCCGAAGGTGTCACGGACGAGCGCGAGCGCATCCACCCGCACGCGCTCGACCACGTCGTCGTACGTGGCACGGTCGTCCACACGCCTCGCGAGCACGGGCACTGCGGCGGTGACGGTCACCTCGTCGTCGTGACGGGCTCCCATGATCTTGATGTCTCGTCCGATGGGAACACGGTCGCGATACGTGGCCGAATTGAGGTAGCGCTCGAGGCGGTATACGACCTCCTCGAGCGGGGAGCGGGGAAGCGAGACGGCGGCGAACGACGTGTCGTTCGAACGGGGGATGCCGTCGCGATGACCCTGCGCCACGACATCGGCGAGATCGGTGGCCGACTGGTTCAGCCAGATCTCGACCTCGAAGGCATCGGCGGTCGCATCCGGGAGGATCTCGAGGAGGCGTGCCCGGGTGACCTCGGTGAGGGCCTCGACATCGGGGCGCCACTGATCCATGAGGTTGGCTTTGCCGACCAGCACCAGGCGCGAGCGTTTGGTGTGCTCGCCGCCGCCGAAGCCGACCTCAACGGAGCCGGCTGCAAAGATCGCTTTGTCCACGTTGAAGGCCTGGACGCGGCCGGTCGCCGCCAGCGACGAACCTGCCAGGTCTCGTGCCAGATGCTCGGCCAGAGCGTCGCAGATCGAATCGGGATGGCCGGCGCCTTTGCGCTCGACGAACTCGACCGGCGGATGGAACGGCGGTCGTTGGGTGACGGTGAGGTTCATGGTGCTCCTGGCTCCCCGCGGATCGTACCGCGGGCATCGCTCAATCTGCGGAGCTCGGGTCCCACCGCTCGCGATGCACGATATCGGTTCGCCGACCCCGGTCGAGAGATCCGGATCGTCGGTCCGGGGCGGGGTGGCCGATGGTCACGACGCCGATCGGGACGACATCGTCGGGGATTCCGAGGAGGGCGCTGAGGCGGTCGAGGCCGTGAGCTCCGAGGAAGCCGGCGGCGAGACCGGCGTCGACTGCGGCGAGGAGCAGGAGCATCATCGACGCGCCGGCATCGACCCACCAGTACGGAACCGGCCATCCCTCCTCTCGAGCCGAGGGTCCGTCCGGACCGCCCTTGTCCGCCTCGCGGTAGCGCTCGAGGTAGGCGTCCTTTCTGACGCAGACCACGACGTGGACGGGGGCGCGCGAGATCCACGGGTCGAAGCCGTTGGCGAGGTACGCGGGCTCGTCTGCGAGCGCGGCGATCGCACGCCGCGTCGAGTCGTCGGTGATGACAACGAGCGAGATGCCCTGAGAGAATCCTGCGCTCGGCGAACGCAGGGCATGCTCGAGGATCCGGTCCAGCGCCGCGTCGTCGACCGGCGCATCGGAGTAGTTGCGAACCATCCGTCGGCGTCGGACGACCTGGTCGAACTCCACGTCAGAGTTCGAGCAGTGCTTCGGTGACGTGCTCGATCGCGCCCTTGGCGTCGGAGAAGAGCATCATCGTCGACGGCAGGTAGAACAGCGGGTTGTCGATCCCCGCGAAACCGGGGGAGAGGCTCCGCTTGATGACCACGGTCGTTGCCGCCCGATCGACTTCGAGAATTGGCATACCGAAGATCGGGCTGCCGCTGTCGTCTCGCGCCGACGGGTTGACCACGTCGTTCGCGCCAACCACCAGCACGACGTCGGTATTCGGGAACTTGGGATTGGAGTGGTCGAGATCGAGCAGCACGTCGTAGGGAACGTCGGCTTCAGCGAGCAGCACATTCATATGGCCCGGCATCCGTCCCGCTACCGGGTGGATGGCGTATTCCACCGTCACGTCCCGTTCTTCGAGTGCCGTCGCCAGCTCGCGAACCGCGTGCTGTGCCTGGGCGACCGCGAGGCCGTAGCCGGGTACCACGAGCACGGTCTGCGCGTAGTTGAGAGAGATCGCCACGTCCTCCGGCGTTGCGCTGTTGACGGGCTTGTCGCCTGCGTCGATCGGACCGGCGCCCTCGGTCCCGAATCCCGCGAACAGCACGTTGGATAGAGAGCGGTTCATCGCTTCGGACATCTGCACCGTAAGGATGAAGCCGGCCGCGCCGACGAGGGCGCCGGCGATGATCAAGCCTTGGTTTCCGATGACGAAGCCGGCCATCGATGCCGCAACGCCCGACAGGGAGTTCAGCAGTGAGATCACGACCGGCATGTCGGCACCACCGATCGGGAGGACGCCGGTGACGCCGAGCACCAGCGCAATGCCGGCGAGGATCCAGTACCCGAGCGGCTCGTTGGCGACGATTGCCCACACGCTGGCCGCCGTCATGAGGATGGCCAACACGAGGTTGAAGTACGGCCCTCCCGGGAGGGCGACGGGCCGGCCCGTGATGACCCCCTGTAGCTTCCCATAGGCCACGAAGCTTCCAGAGAAGGTCACCACGCCGATCGCGATCGAGAGGCCGACGGTGATCTCGGTCTCGGTCGCATACGGGGTGTTGGTGGCGACGACCGTGTCGGTTGCCACGATGGCGGCGAATGCCACGAGCGCCGATGCACCGCCTCCGAATCCGTTGAATGCAGCGACGAGTTCCGGCATTGCCGTCATCTGGACCCTGAGTGCGAGGAGCGCTCCGACGGCACCGCCGATCGCGAGACCGGCGACGATCACCCACCAGAGCACGCTGAGATCGTCGGTGCGTGATCGGTCGAACACGTAGTAGAGCGTGACGAGGATCGCGAGCACCATCCCGGCGGCAGCAATCTGGTTTCCGCGCCGTGCGGTTCTGGGGGATCCGAGACCGCGCAGCCCGAAGATGAACAGGGCGCCGGCCGCGACGTAGAGCAGGAGGAGCACGCTGTCGATCGCGCTCGGGGCGTCCGGGACCTGAAGCAGCGCGATCACTTCTTCACCACCGGCTTCTTCTTGAACATCTCCAACATCCGATCGGTGACGAGGAATCCGCCAACTACGTTGATGGTTGCGAACACCATCGCCAGCAAGCCGAGGATGATGGCGAGCGCACCGTCGGCATATGCAGCGGCGATGATCGCTCCCACGATCGTGATGCCGGAGATGGCATTCGCTCCCGACATGAGCGGGGTATGCAGCGTGGGCGGGACCTTTGAAATCACCTCGAAGCCGACGAAGGCGGCGAGCACGAATACGACGATTCCCTGTATGAATTCGGGGCTCACGTCGCCTCCTCTCCCAGACCCATGGCCGATCGGGTTCGCGGGTTGATGATCCGGCCGCCCGAGGTGATGGTGGCCGGTCCGGCGACTTCATCCTCGAGATCGACCGCGAAGCCGTCGTCGGTACGCCAGCGGCCGACGAGTTCCTGCAGGTTGCGGGCGTACATCCGGCTCGCGTCCGTGGCCACCCGGCTCGGGAGGTCGATCGGGCCGAGAATCAAGACGCCCCCCAGGTCGACCGTCTCGTTCGCGCGGGCGCCTTCGACGTTGCCACCAGACGATGCGGCCATGTCCACGATGACCGAACCCGGATGCATGGCCGCGACGGCGTCGGCGTTGATCAAACGCGGCGCCGGGCGGCCGGGAATCTGCGCGGTGGTCACGATGAGGTCTGCCTTTGCGACATAGTCGGTGAGGACCGCTTGCTGCGCCGCCGCGGTGTCTGCGTCGACTTCCTTGGCGTAGCCGCCTTCATCCATCTCCTGGGTTGGGGCTTCGACGAACTTCGCACCGAGGCTCTCGACCTGCTCCCTGGTCTCGGGGCGGATGTCGTAGGCGTGAACGATCGCACCGAGGCGACGGAACGTCGCAATCGCCTGGAGTCCGGCTACGCCGACACCGAGCACGAGGGCTCGGGCGGGTGGGATCGTCCCGGCCGCCGTCACCAGCATGGAAGGGAACTTCGGGGACTGGTCGACTGCCAGCAACACCGCTGCGTAGCCGGCGATGTTGGCTTGCGACGAAAGCGCATCCATCGCCTGGGCGAGCGTGGTGCGCGGGACGGCCTCCACCGCGAGTGCGGTGATACCTCGGTCGGCGAGCGCTTGGACGAGGTCCGTGGCCACGTACGGGTCGAGGAATCCGGCGAGCACGGCGCCGCTGGGGATCAGTGCAACCTCGTCGAGCGTCGGTGGCTCGACGCGAAGCACCAGGTCGGCATCGTGGGCTTCCGCGGCATCGGTGACGATGGTGGCGCCGGCTTCGGCGTAGGCGTCGTCGGTGAATCCGGCAGCCGTTCCGGCGCCGGACTCCACGTGCACGTTCCACCCCCAGCCGGTGAAGGCCTTGACCGAGGCGGGTACGGCGGCGACACGACGCTCGTGTGGGGAGCGTTCGAGGGGAATTCCGAGTTGCATCCGGAGGGACGATAACCGACGATGGATCGTGGGGGGAATCCGGATCGCTCCGGTCATCCCAAGCGTGCCGGCCTTGCGGTGGGGAACGTTCGGTGGCATGGTCAGAGAAGGAACCATGAGACGACAGCTGTTGAAGACGCCGGCGGCTCTGAGTGGCAGGCCGCTCGACTTTGTGCGACGCGAGCCGCTCGAGCCTGCAGCGGGTCAGATCGTGATCGACGTCGCGGCATGCGGCGTGTGCCGCACGGATCTTCAGCTCGTGGAGGGGGACC
Organism: Actinomycetes bacterium; assembly: GCA_024640745.1. Taxonomy (GTDB): domain Bacteria; phylum Actinomycetota; class Acidimicrobiia; order Spongiisociales; family UBA5794; genus JAHEEL01. Next base: position 5,446 of record JAHEEL010000016.1, on the reverse strand, counting down.
TCGCGGCCCGTATCCTGCCGATTGTCCCCGGGCACCAGGCGGTCGGTCGGGTCTCACGTGTCGGCGAAGGCGTGACCGATTGGTCGGTTGGGGAACGAGCCGGCGTGGCGTGGCTGGCCGGCGCCTGCGGTTCGTGCACCTACTGTCGGAGTGGTTTCGAAAACCTGTGCGCGGATGCCGTGTTTGCCGGATGGGACATTGACGGCGGCTACGCCGAGCAGGTCGCCGTGCGCGCGGACTTCGCGGTGCGCGTGCCGCCTGCGTTCTCCGACGTGGACGCGGCGCCGCTGTTGTGCGGCGGCATCATCGGCTACCGGGCTCTGAAGGTCTCAGGGGTGCGGCCCGGTGGGCGTCTGGGCCTCTACGGGTTCGGAGCATCTGCGCTGCTGGCGATCCAGGTGGCCACCCATTGGGGCTGTGACATCTTTGTAGCGACCCGATCCCCGGTCGAGCAGGAGCGGGCGATCGAGCTGGGCGCGGCGTGGACGGGTTCTTACCACGATCGACCGCCGGTTGCCCTGGACGCCGCCGTGACGTTTGCCCCGGCGGGCTACGTCGTCGTCGAAGCGCTGAAGTCGGTGGCGCGCGGTGGCATCGTTGCCATCAACGCCATCCACCTCGACCGGATCCCCGAGTTCGGCTACGACCTGCTGTGGGGGGAGCGACAGATCAGGAGCGTCGCGAACTTCACGCGTCGCGACGCAGCGGAGTTCCTCCGGCTCGCAGCTGAGATTCCGATTCGCACGGTCCCCGACGTGTACCCCCTTGCGGATGCCAACCTTGCGCTGCTTCGGCTGAAGGAAGGGTTGGTCGCCGGCGCCGCAGTCCTCGTCACGGAGTAGACATCCGCAACCGCCGGTTCAAGAGAAGCTACTCGTCGAGGAAGATGTCTCGTTGGAGGTCAGCGTTCGGGACGTAGGAGTAGCGCGAGAGATCGTCGGCTCCGGCTTCAGCGAGCACTTCGTCGTCGATGTAGAAGTTGCCGGTGGCCTCTCGGCTTGGACGATTGAAGATCTCATAGGCAGCGTCCGCCAGGATCTCCGGACGTCGCGACTGGGCCATTGCAGCGTCGCCGCCCAGGAGGTTCTGCACCGCGGCTGTTGCGATGATCGTCCGCGGCCAGAGGCTGTTCACGGCGATGCCGTCGCTTGCGAACTCCGCGGCCATGCCAAGCGTGCACATCGACATGCCGTATTTGGCGATCGTGTAGGCGACGTGGTTCTGGAACCAATGCCGAGCTAGGTTCAACGGAGGGCTGAGCGTGAGGATGTGCGGGTTCGCGGACTTCCGGAGATGCGGGACGCACGTCCGGGATACCAGGAACGTCCCGCGCGTGTTGATGTCCTGCATCAGATCGTACGACTTCATCGGGACGTGCTCGGTGCCGGAGAGGTTGATCGCCGAGGCGTTGTTGACGCATAGATCGATACCGCCGAACGCTTGCACGGCCTGAGCGACCGCCGATTCGACCTGCTCGTCATTGCGGATATCGCCGACGATCGGGAGGGCATTCCCGCCCGCGGACTCGATCTCCTCGGCTGCGGTGAAGACGGTTCCTTCGAGCTTGGGATGCGGCCGAGCCGTCTTGGCGATCAGCGCGACGTTCGCGCCGTCGACGGCGGCTCGCTTCGCGATCGCAAGACCAATTCCGCGGCTCCCCCCGGAAAGGAACATCGTCTTTCCTGCAAGGCCTGACATTCGCGCTCCCTCGAGTCTTGGCGGCCGGGGCTACCGGTATCTATCCGGGCAGCAAATGGCCCGCATTCGCTCGGCTGTTTCTTCGTCGAGCCGGGTCAGCGGCGCCCGCATGACGCCGGCTCCCAACCCGACCATAGAGGCCGCGGCGTAGGTGCCCGCCAATCCGTGCCACTCCACGTTGGCGGCGATGGCGCTCAGCCGATCCTGAGCATCGGCGTTCTCACGGGCAGCCATGACGAGTTCCGGGGCGTAGTTGGCCGAGGCGGTGATCGCTCCGTAGGCGCCTCGCCGCGTCGCTTCGTTGACGATTCGCGACGCCCCCGCGTAGACGAGGAAGGTCTCGTCGCCGCCTCGGACGATGGGTGCGATGCGTTCTGGATCGCCCCCGGAGTCCTTCAGCCCGAAGATGTTCGGGTGGTGGGCGACGGCGAGCATCGATTCGACGGGGAGCTCGTATCCGGCGACGCCGGGCACCGAATAGCAGAAGACCGGCAGGGGCGACGCGTCGGCAACCGCGAGATAGAACGACTCGACGAGTCGGTCATCCTTGCGCAGCAGCAGCGTCGGCGTCGTGACCAGCACGGCGTCGGCTTCGGACTGTGCAGCCTCTTCGATCTGCGCGACGGCCTGACGAACGGACTGGGCCGAGATACCGGTCATGAGGAACGGCTCCGATCCGAGCTCGCCTCGCGCCGTGGCCGTCAGGATCGCCCGCTCTCCCGGTTCGAGGTACGGCCCGAGCCCTGTCGAACCGCCGATGACGAAGCCCTCCAGGCCCCATCCGGCCAGCGTGGAGAGATTGTGACGGTGCGCATGGCTGTCGATCGTGCCCGCAGCGGCGAAGGGCGTGATGAGGGCGACCATCACGCGCGGCGGAGACGTCACTCATGACCCCCAATCCGAGTGGATGAACTCGCCTCGGGGCCGGTCGATGCGCTCGTAGGTGTGTGCCCCGAAATGGTCGCGCTGCGCCTGGATGAGGTTGGCCGGGAGGCGCTGCGATCGGAGACCGTCGTAGAAGGCGAGTGCAGACGAATAGGCAGGGATCGGAATGCCCGCCGCAACGGCGCGCGCGACGGTGCGGCGCCAGCCCGGTTCGGCGTCGATGATTGCGTCGCGGAAGAACCCGTCTAGCAGGACGTTCGAGAGGTCCGGATCGGACCGATAGGCGGACGTGATGTCCGCCAGGAACCGGGACCGGATGATGCACCCCGCGCGCCAGAGCGAGGCGATCGTTCCCAGATCGAGATCCCACCCGAATTCGTCGGACGCAGCTTCGAACAACATGAAGCCCTGGGCGTAGGACACGATCTTCGATGCGTAGAGGGCGTCCTCGAGGTCGGAGATGACCTGATCGATATCGTCGACGAGGCCGCCGTTCGGGCCGGCGAGCGCTTGCGACGCGACCGCCCGCTCATCGACGAGCGCCGAGACGATCCTTGCGTAGACCGCCTCGGCGACAAGCGTGGTGGGTGCTGGTTGCTCCATCGATGCGATCACGGTCCACTTCCCAGTGCCCTTCTGGCCCGCGACATCGAGCACTCGATCGAGGAGCGGAAGCCCATCGTCGTCCGTTGTGGCCATCACCTCGGCGGTGATCTCGATGAGGAAGGAATCGAGGCGTCCGTCGTTCCAGGTCTCGAAGACCGGCTGTATCGATGCCGCGTCCATGCCGAGGCCGCGGCGCATGATGTCGTAGGCCTCGGCGATGATCTGCATGTCTCCGTACTCGATGCCGTTGTGGACCATCTTCACATAGTGGCCTGCGCCACCCGGCCCGACCCATTCGCAACATGGCTCGCCTTCCGCCTCCGCAGCGATCGCGGTGTAGATCGGCCGGATGCGCGGCCACGCCGCCGCGCTTCCTCCCGGCATGATCGACGGTCCGTGTCGGGCACCTTCTTCGCCGCCCGAGATGCCCATCCCGACATACTCGATGCCGAGCTCCCCGAGCCGCTCCGTCCTCTGCTCCGTGTCGGTGAACAGCGAGTTGCCTCCATCGATGATGATGTCGCCTCGGTCGAGCAGCGGTGCAAGCTGCTCGATCTGCTCGTCGACCGGTGACCCCGCCTTGATCATGAGCATGACCACCCGTGGGCGCTCGAGTGATTCGATGAGTTCGGAGAGCGAGTGCGTGGCGATCACCGTGGCATCCGACGCTTCCGTTGTGACGAACGCATCGGTTCGTTCCGGCGAGCGGTTGTACACGGCAACGGTGTACCCGTGGTCGGCCAAGTTGAGGACGAGGTTCCTTCCCATCACGGCAAGGCCGATGAGCCCGAGATCTGCGTGGTGCGCCATGCCAACGACGCTAGTCGCTATCCGGGGAGCTGTTGGCCGTAGAGCCACGCGTCGAACAGATCGTCGAGGTTGCGTCCGGCCTTCTCCTCGGCCAGGGCAACGAAGTCCTCGGTGGTGGCATTGGCGTCGGCGAACCGCTGTGCATAGCTCCGGAGTGTGTCGAAGAACACGCTATCGCCGACTTCATCGCGCAGCGCTACCAGCACGAACGCGCCTCGCTGGTACACGCTGCTGCTGAAGAGATCGTCGGGCGGTGGCGTAGCCGGGGGTCCGTACTCGCCGACACGGGCTGCTTCCATGCGATTCGTGATTTCTTCGCGGTACGCCGCGGGCCCGTACTGCTCCTCGATCCAGAGCAGCTCGGCAAACGTTGCAAAGCCCTCATTGAGCCACACGTCGCTCCACTCGCCTACGGAGACGGAATCGCCGAACCACTGGTGTGCGAGCTCGTGAACGAGCACGTACTCGAAGTAGGGCGACTCGACCATCGGCCGGCCGAACACGGAGAGCGTCTGGTTCTCGAGCGCTGCCGGGAACCCGCCGACGACGGCAATGCCGTAGTGGGTGAATGGGTAGGGGCCGAACGACGACTCGAGGACTGTCACCATCTCTCCCGTGGTCTCGAGAACTGCCGGGGGTGCCGCCGCGAGGTCGGGAGGAAGGACGTTGCGAATCGCGATGCCAGCGTCGGCGCTCGCAACAGGATCCTCGACGATGACCCAGTCCTCGCCGATGACCACGGTGGCGAGATACGGGGCCATCGGGGCGTCCATGGACCAATCGAACGTCCGGTCGCCGTTGCCGTCTGCAACGCCGATGAGTTCACCATTTGCTGCTCCGGTGAAGCCCTCCGGCACGGTGATCGAGAACGTGAAGGTGGCCTTGTCGAGCGGATGATCGTTGGCCGGGAACCATGAGCGGGCGGCGTCGGGCTCTGCAACGACGAACTGCTCGCCTTCGGGCCCGGTGGACCAGCCGATACCGAACGGCATCGCCATCGATGCCGATGGGGCCGGGATACCGCTGTAGTCGACCTCGGTCTCGAAGACCTCGCCGTTTCGCAGTTCGACCGGGGTGATCGTCAGTTCGCCGTCGCTGCGCTCGTAGAGCACCGGTGCTCCGTTGACGGCGAGCCGGTCGATCTCCCATCCGATGAAGTCGAGGTTGAAGGACGCGAGGTCCTCGACGGCGGTGGCCGTCACCACGACCGATGCCGTTACCGTACCGTTCCGGTCGTAGTCGATGTCGAGGTGGTAGTGGTCGATGTCGTACCCGCCGTTCCCGAGCGAGGGGTAGTAGTCGTCGCCGATCCCCGCCGCCCCGGTGACGTACGTCGGCGTGACCGTCGCCACCGTCGTCGATGTGGTCGATGACGCCGTAGTCGTTGAGCCGGCGACCGTTGACGTCGTCGCGGATTCCGTGCCCCCACTGCACGAAACCGTAACGA
>JAHEEL010000161.1 GCA_024640745.1 Actinomycetes bacterium | reverse complement strand
GTTCAGATCTATCCGGCGGGCGACGACGACGTCCACGACCTCGAGCTGCGCGAGCTGTTTCGCGCACTCGAGATGGCCGAGAAGATCGTCGACCCAATGGCGTTCGATCAAGTGGACGGGCTCATCGAAGTGGGCGGCGTGCGCGCTCAGGCGAAGCGCGAAGACGCCCCCGATGACTGGTCGGAGGAGGATCCGGCGACGGTCGAGCTCCTCTCCGAGTTCGATCCGCTGGCCGCATTCCGCTCGGAGGACGGTGAGGGCTTCTTCCCGAGAGACGTGGCCCTACGGTTCGTCCGCAGGTGCCAGGACCTGCGCCTCGCCGTCGTCGAGATGGAGGGCTTCGACCTCATCGCCGGTGAGCTCAAGGCTCGACCGGGCTTGGAGCTCGTGGTCGGCCCGCAACCGGTCATGTCGCCGACGGAGTTCCAGGCGCATGCAAATGCGACCGCGCTCGATCACCTCGACGGGTGGCCGCGGCGGGAATCGCTGGTGGTCGCCTTCGTCGTCCAGCAACTCGACGGCGAGACGATCGTCGCCTGACACCCTTTCCCCGATCGCCGACCCAGGGTCGTGACATGGGATGCGACGTTGCGGGCGCACAGAACGAAGGACGGCGTTGGGGTGGTCGGGTAGTGTGGCGCAGCCGGTCGAACGAACGGGAGGTTTCGCATGCAGTCGTCCGTGTACAACGAGCTGAAGAGCTACTGGTGGTTGCTGTTGATCTCGGGCATTCTCAGCATCCTCATCGGCGCCGCACTTCTGTTCTGGCCGGGGAAGACTCTCACGGTCGTTGGATTCCTCGTCGGCATCTGGATGCTCTTCTTTGGCATCATGCGGTTTCTCGTCGCGCTCTTCGGCGGCGACACCGACGGTCGATGGGTGCTCATGATCGTCGGCGTGGTTGGGATCGTGCTCGGGATCGTCGTCATGCGGAATCCTGCCGAGACGATTGCGATCATCGTGCTGATCGCTGCCATCTTCTGGATCATCTCGGGTCTCGTTGACGTCTTTCGCGGCATCGGCGACAGCGCCATGGAAAGCCGCGGCTGGGTGATCGCCGGCGGAGCGCTGGCCGTCGCTGCGGGCGCCGTCGTCCTACTGTGGCCGGCCGCTTCCGTGCTCGTGTTGGCGATCATCGCGGGCGTGTTCTTCGTCATCGACGGGGTGCTGGAGATCGTCGCCGGGCTTCAGATCAAGAACGCGTAGCGTCCGCGGGGCTGCCTCACGGATCGACGTTCGGCCGTTGGCCGACCAGGCGCTCGAACGAGTCCTCGACGGCGGCGGCCAGCGCCCCCTTGTGGAACCAGAGCAGCGTCGCGTGGCCCCCGCCGAGCCACCGCAGTTCGGATCCCGGCCAATGGGCATGCAGCGCTTCGGTCGCCGCTGGTGGAACGTAGCCGTCCAACCGGGCCGACACGAGAACCGCGTGCCGGGCATGCTCGGGCGCCGGGCGATCGAGAACCGAAGCAGCGAGGAGCGTTTCGCGCAGTTGCGGCGCGGCTGTGTCCTCGCCGCCGAGTGCTGTCCAGTCGATGCCCGAGCGCAGGACGCCATCGAGGTAGACGGGCGAGGGTGAATAGGACGCCGCCAGCGGAGCCGTAGCAACCGGAAACGACATCGTGGAACTGACCAGCGCAGCCAAATTGCCTCCCATCGAATAGCCGGTGACCCCCGGCACGTAGCCCGATGCGCGCACCGTGGCCAGAAGGCCGCGACCCTCCGACACGGCGCCGGTGCCCATCCGGAAGAAGTCCTCGACGGTTCGGATTGGTTGGCCGTCCCGGTCGGTTGGCCGTCGCACGCCGTAGTACGGATTCTCGAGAACGAGGCTGCCGATGTGGCGGCCGGCGAGGCGGCGCGCGATGCCGAATCGCGCCCGGGAGTCGTGCTCGTTCCAGGCCGCCATCATCACCACCATCCGATCGGTTCCGGATCGCGGGACGACTCGCGTCACGGCCCCGTACCTGGCATAGTCCGGCAACACGGAGGAGGGGCTCTCGAAGACACCGACGGAGATCTCCATTCCCGCATCCACGGTCTCCGACACCCAATCGATCGGAATCGGAGCTGGTTCGCCCGTCGGAACCGTGGCGTCTCCGATCGCTGCAAGATCACCCCAGCCGTCGCTGAAGAACCTGAGCCGGTCCGGCCCGTACGCAACGATCGCTCCGCCGACGAGGTCGATGGGATGCTTCATCGCCACGGCCAGTCCGCCACCGTGCCGGCGAATGGAACGGCGACTGCCCCTCGTGTCGACGCAAACGCCGACCACCGACCTGTCGGGTCGTGCATCTGATGAGGCTCCTGTTCTGGTCCATGGATCGTCCTTCGAGGGGTACAGTCTGGCCGATATGGGACTCGAGATCGGCGCCAGAGGAACCGCAACCTTGACCGTCGAAGCGACGGACACCGCGATCGCACTCGGGAGTGGAGATGTGCCCGTGCTCGGCACGCCGCGTGTCGTTGCTCTCCTCGAGCAGGCCGCGGTTGCTGCCCTTGCAGGCGGACTTGATGCCGGTGTGACCTCGGTTGGGACCCACATTGCGATCGACCACCTAGCGGCCTCGTTCGTGGGTGCATCGGTCGAGGCGGTTGCCGAGGTCGTTGGATTGGACGGTCGCTCGGTCTCGTTCCATCTGACCGCGTTCGAGGGAGACCGACTCGTTGCAACCGGCAACCACACGCGTCTTGCGGTCGACCGCGAGCGGTTCCTCCGGCCTCGCTAGGGGTGGGTGGTCAAATGGCGGCTCGAGCGACGCGGCGGCCGCCTCTGTGACGAACGGCAGCTAGGCCCACCACTGCACGCGGCACCACGACCGCCGCTGGCAGTTCGGGCACTGCATCCATCTGCTGAAGTGCTTTCCTGGGATCCAGAGTGAGATCAACGCGATCCGCACACCAATGTCCACGTATGACGCTCGTGTCTTGGTGTCGCAGTGCGAGCAGTCGATAACACCCGTCCCCGATTGATGCTCGCCGGTCGAGAAGAGGGCCGCTTGCCCCTCCCGGTGCTCGGGCTCACGGAGCTCGTCGTCCTCCAGTGGATCGTCGATGTCCGTCGGAGGCGTCTCGAACAGCGCCCGCTTCCCCTGTGGATCGCTGCGATCGGTCATGTGCGTCGCTCCACTTCCTCGGCGAGCGCTCGGTAGGCCTGAGCGCTCGTCGATCGACGGGCATGGTCGAGAACGGAGCGCCCCCGGCCCGGTGCTTCTGCAACCTTGACGGAGCGGGGGATTGGAGGCGGCAAGACTTCAATGTTGTGGGTCTCAGCGACTTCGGCGAGCACCTGCTTCCCGAGATTGGTCCGTCGATCGAACATGGTTGCGACGGCCCCAAGCACCTCGAGGTCTTCGTTGGTGTACGCGCGGACATCGTTGATCGTGTCGAGGAGTTGACCCACCGCGCGGTGCGATAGGGTTTCCGCCTGGAACGGGATCAACACATGGTCTGCGGCAGTGAGGCCGTTGAGTGTGAGGATGCCCAGCGACGGGGCACAGTCGATGAACACGTAGTCGTAGTCAGAGATGATGCTCTTCAGAGCGCGGCCGAGCACGAACTCCCGTCCCGTCTTTGTGAGGAGGTGGATCTCCGAGCCGGCGAGGTCGATGGAGGACGGTACGAGGTCGACGCCGTTGACATTGAGAATCACCTCGGAAACGCCGACGCGGCCGAGCATGACGTCGTGGATCGTTGCGTCGAGCTCGTCCGGGTCGAGGCCGTTCTCATACGTGAGACAGGCCTGAGGATCGAGGTCGACGATCAGAACCCGGCGGTCGCGTTCGACGAGCGCCGCGGCAAGAGTGTGGACGGTCGTGGTCTTCGCAACCCCGCCCTTCTGATTCGCGACCGCGATCACTGTTCCCATGCGTCGATTGTAGGAGGCCGGTGCACAGCTCGCCCTGGTGTCGGAGCGGAAGGTCGGCAGACACGAGAAGGTAGACACGAGACCAGCCCGCCGTCTCTTGCCTCGCGTCTGGCGTCTCCCTGTCTCTTGGCCGCTATTCCGCCCCGTCGGCCGGGGCGCACGGGCCCTCGTAGCCGTCTTGGAGGACCGGGTGGCCGGTATCTTCGATGTAGACGGGGACGAGGCAGGCACCGATGCGTCCATCGGGCTCGAACACGAACTGGGCAATCGCCGTTGGGCGAGACTTGGCCGGGTAGGCCTGCCATACGAAGTTCCCGAGCCCCCACGCAATGGGTCTGCCCTTGTACCAGTCGAGGGGCTGGAGGACATGCTGATGGTGACCGAATACTCCGTCGGCACCTGCATCGATGAACGCCTCAGCGAGACCGATCTCGAACGGCCGAGGCTTCGTCGTTCCCTGCTCCCCCCAGTGGATCGTGACGATGACCAGATCCGCCACCTCGCGGGCGGCGCGAATCGCCGCGGTCATCGCTTCTTCGGAGTCGCCGTCGGTCATTCCCGGACGGTCTTCGGTGACGATCCACGAACCCGTCTCGGGATGAACCCCGCCACCACCGAGCACGGCGATCGTCCAGCCGTTGCGCTCGAGGAGTACCGGGGCGTAGGCCTCGGCCGGAGTGGCCCCCGCTCCCACCGGCTCGATGCCAACCGCCGCAAGGTTCTTTCGGGCATCGAGCATCGCCTCGAAGCCGTAGTCGATCGCGTGGTTGTTGGCGAGATTGGCGACTTCGACACCGGCGTCGGACATGGACGGGAGCGCGGCCGGGTCGCACCGGAACGTCCACGGCTTGTCCCACGGACTACCGAGGTCAGATGCCGAGCACTCGAGGTTGATCACGGTCACGTCGTCTTCGTTGAAGACATTGCGGAGACCCGACCACGCATATTCGTAGCCGGTCGAGGGGAAGGACCGGACGAAGGTGGGGTCGAGGTTGACATCGCCGGTCCCGCTGATCACGAGACGTTTCCTCGGCTCCGGCTCGGGCATCGTCGTTGTTGTCGTTGTTGTCGTTGCGGACGTGGTCTCGGTAGTGGTCGTCGGAGGGGCCGACGTTGTGGTGACGATGGTCGTGGGTGACGTCGTTGTGGGCGGGATGGTCGTGACCGAGACGAAGGTGTTGTCTTCGGCCGGAGATGCTTCCGCGCCGGCGGAACACGCTGCGAGCGTGGCTGCCAGTGCCAGGGAGCCGAGGACGAGAAGGAATCGGATTCGATGCATCGAGAGAACGGTACCGTTCAGGTCTCGGAATGCGAGCCTTGGCGCGTCTGCGCGGCCGGATATTCCGGGTTGATTTCGGTCCACGGCACGAAGGAGCACAGGATGGAGAAGTGGGTCTATCGGTTCGATGAGGTCGACCAGGCCGAGGAAGCCGTTGGAGGCGGCTGGGACGAGGTGCGCGGATTGTTGGGCGGAAAGGGAGCGAACCTCGGAGAGATGTCGAGGACCG
>JAHEEL010000160.1 GCA_024640745.1 Actinomycetes bacterium | reverse complement strand
GTCGTCTCGATCGAGCGGCCCGAAGGGGCCACCGCCGCCTTGACCGGGCGCACGCGGGCTCGAGAAGTCGGGATCCGGCATGTCATAGCCATTGTCACGCATGCAGGCCGCATACTCGATGAGCTGATCCTCGCGTTCTGCTCGATCTTCGTCATCGAGGCCGAATGCTACGTTGTCGAGGTACTCACCACACGCTTCGAACGCGGTTCGCATGGCGTCGCGATCCTCCACCGCAATGTCCCGGGGGCGGGGTGGGAGCAGATTCCCGTCCGCATCAACGGTGGGATCCTCGACGTCGATGCCCTCGTCGCGCAGACACGCGGCGAAGGCGAGCACCGCCTCCTCATCCGACATCGATTGCTCATCTGGGTTGTCGCTCTGCTGTGCGACCGCTTCTTGGACCGCTGTGGTCTCACCCTCGAGCGAGGCAACGCCGGCATCGGAGCCACCGCCGCCGCAGGCGGCAGCCAGCAGTCCGAAGGCCAGCACGGCCGACAGCATGACGGTTCGATTCACGTCGTTCTCCTTCAGGCTCGACATATCTCAGCAGATGGGTGCCAGTCAATCACGCCCGCCTGAATCAAGCGTCAACAAGGCCTAAGAACACGGTGAGAAGTAGCAAGTAGCGAGCAGCAGAACATGAGGTCTGAGATGATCGTGTCCCGAGTCTCGTGTCTCGGTGTCCTCCGTCTCACCCCATTCTTACCCCGACTTCATGCCGTTCTCAGCGCCTCGGCGTATCTTCCGGGGTGGAGGAGGTTCCATGAAAGCCGACAAGGTGCTGGTCGTTGAAGATGATCCTGATGTCCGAGTCGCCCTGACCCGCGCTCTGTCCTTCGAGGGTTACGACGTGGCCGTTGCCGAAGACGGCGGCCGTGCACTCGAGGCGGTGCTGCAGGATCCTCCCGATGCGATCGTCCTCGATGTGATGATGCCGTTCGTCGACGGACTCGAGGCCTGCCGTCGCCTCAGAGCCCGTGGCGACAAGACGCCGATCTTGATGTTGACGGCTCTCGGAGACGTCTCCGACCGCGTCGACGGCCTCGATGCGGGTGCAGACGACTACCTCGCGAAGCCGTTCGCGCTCGAGGAGTTGCTGGCGCGCATTCGGGCACTCTTGCGCCGCTCCTCCGGCGATGTGTCCGAGGTGCTCCGATTCGCCGATCTCGAGATGAATCTCGGCACGAGGAGTGTGGCCCGCGCCGGCTCGCCCGTGCCGCTGACCAAGACCGAGTTTGATTTGCTCGAAGTCCTCTTGCGCAGCGGCGGACGGGTGGCGACTCGTGACCAGATCTACCGCGACGTGTGGGGCTTCGACTTCGAAACGTCGTCGAACTCCCTCGACGTCTACGTTGGATACCTCCGGCGCAAGACCGAGGCTGGGGGAGCTCCGCGGGTGATTCACACCGTTCGTGGCGTCGGCTACACGCTACGGGTCGATCCATGAACCTCGATCGGGGAACCTCGTGAAGCTCAGGACCAGGATCGCAGTAGTTGCTGCCGCCGCCGTCGCAATTGCGGTCGTCCTGGTCTCCGGCGCTGCATTCGTTGCGGCGCGTCACCAGCTGCGGTCCGAGGTCGACGAGAGCCTCATCGATCGGGCGGTTGCCGTGCAGCGTCTCGGCGACGACCCTCGGGGGATCGTTGGTCCTGAGGGCATGATTCGACCGGGGTATGGCTTCTTCGCGGGCAGAGGCGCAGCCTTCGATACGGTGTACTACCAGGTGACGCTCTCCGGGGGAGAGATCCTTGTTCCCGAGGGCCAGGCGCTCCTTCCGCTCGCCGAGCCGGACGTGATCGCCGGAAGCCTCGTTCTCGCCGACGCTCGTGTCGAAGACGTCCACGTCAGAATGGTCACCGTCCGATCCGAGTTGCTCGGCATCGTTCAGATTGCCCGTCCGCTCACCGAGGTGGACGCCACGCTCGCCGGACTAGCGGTGGCGCTCCTGGTGTTCGGAACCGTTGGGGTTCTTCTCGCCGCAGGTGCGGGTCTGCTCGTCGCGCGCAGCGCCCTGAAGCCGATCGATGAGCTGGCGGGCGCTGCCGAGCACGTTGCCGAGACACAGGACCTCGGGGCCAGGATCGACGTCACCAGCAACGACGAGGTTGGTCGGCTGGCAACGGAGTTCAATGCAATGCTCGCGGCCCTCGAGACGAGCCGTCTCGAGCAGCAACGCCTGGTGCGCGACGCCGGCCATGAGCTCCGAACCCCGCTCACGGCCCTGCGCACCAACATCGAGCTCCTCGGTCGCGCCCGGGGCCTCAGCGATAGGCAACGGTCGGAGCTCATTGCGGCGGCGAATGCCGAAGTGAAGGACCTCTCGCTCTTGGTGGGCGAGGTCGTGGATCTCGCCTCAGACCGCTATGCCGAGGGTCCCGTCGAGGAAGTTGCTTTGGACGAGGTCGTTGCGTCGTCGGTTGACCGTGCAGAGCGCCGATTTGACGCCGAGCTGCAGCTGTTGGCGGATTCCAGCCGCGTTCGCGGTCGGCCGGCGGCGCTCAGCAGGGCAGTCGACAACCTCATAGACAACGCTCTGAAGTGGGGAGCGAACGGAGGCCCGATCGAGGTGACGGTGAGCTCGGGCCGCGTCGCCGTGCGCGATCACGGCCCCGGCATCGACGCCGACGATCAGGACCAGGTGTTCGATCGCTTCTACCGCTCGGCATCCGCGCGGTCCATGCCGGGCTCCGGACTCGGCCTCTCGATCGTCAAGCAGGTCATCGATGCCCACGGCGGCAGCGTCTTCGTCGAGGACGCGCCGGGTGGCGGGGCGATCGTCGGCTTCGAGCTCGTAGTGTCGGAGCCCCCGGCTCCGGCCTGAGCATCGACACACGAAGCGTTGGGCCCAGTCTCGGGTCTCGAGCCGCTCGTCTGTCGCCGGCGACCGGCGTTCCGGACCTCTCATCTGGTTCTCATCGGCGGCACACAGATCGGTCACAGGCACAGCCGACACTGTCTCGCGGACGAAGAAAGGAGAGATACATGAACAAGATCTTCGTTTCCATTGCGGCCGCAGGGATCCTGGTTGCGGGTGCCTTTGTCTCATCGACGATCGTCGGCGATCAGGCCGTTGCTCAAACGACCGGCCTCCAGGTCGTCGAAGGGGCCGACGATGAGCGGCCGGACGTTCCGAGGCCAGGAGACATCCTCGACGACGTGCTTGCCGACCTGGTGGCCGACGGTACGCTCGACCAGGGCGATGCCGATGCCGTGAAGGCGGCGGTCGAAGCGAAGCACGAGGAAGTCCGCGCAGCAGTCGACGCGTGGCGCGAGGAGCACCCGGGCCGATTTGAGCGGGGCTTCAGGCGAGGCTTCGCTTTGGGCGGCTTGCTCGAGGACGGGGTGATCGATGCGGCGGAGCTTGCCGAACTCCCCGACGATCATCCGTTCAACGATCCCGACGGGCCTGCTGCCGAGTTCCTCGCGGATGGTCAGTTGACGGAAGACGAGTTGCACCAGATCGGTGAGCAACTCCACGAACGTTGGGCCGGCGATCGGAGTTCCTCCACCGACGCCTGATCAGCCAACCTCCAGCGGGCCCTGCAGGCTCCTCGGGTCTGCGGGGCCCGCCTTCTGTCCGGCTCGCTCAGATGGCGACGATGCTGCTGGTGCCGCTAGTTTGGTGGCATGGACGATCGATCACTTCTCGTCGAGGCCTTCCGGGCCGGCATCGCCGGTGTCGATCCGGAGGTCGCCACTCGGAACGCAGTCGCGCGCCTGGATCTCCACGGGGGTGGGCGGATGATCGTGATCGCCGCCGGCAAGGCGGCCGTGCCGATGGCGCGTGGGCTCTCCTCGGTGGCCCGCCCTGCTGCGGGCGTCATCGTCACCCCTCACGACGTCGAGGCGCTGCTCCCGGTTGTTGTCGCCGGTCATCCCGTTCCCACCACGGGGAGCGCCGAGGGCGCCCGGCGCGCCCTCGAGCTTGCTTCTTCCGCCGGACCCGACGATGTCGTCGTGTGCCTGATCTCGGGAGGAGCATCGGCATTGCTCGCTGCTCCGGCGAGCGGGCTCACGTTGGATGACCTTCGTGAAGCAAACCAGATGCTCCTCGAATCGGGTGCAGACATCGTCGAGGCGAACACGCTGAGGAAGCACCTCTCGGCCGTCAAGGGCGGGCGCCTTGCGGCAGCCGCCGGTCGAGCGCGCCTCATCACGCTCATCCTCTCGGATGTGGTCGGCGACCCCCTCGACGTCGTGGCTTCCGGCCCAACCGTTCCGGACCCGACAACGTACGCCGATGCGTTCACCGTCGTCGAGCGGTATGCACTGTTCAAGCGGCTATCCGGGCGTGTGTTGGGCCATCTCGAACGGGGGAGGCGGGGACTCGTCGACGAGACGCCGAAGGAACCGCATCCGCGGCACGAGATCGTCGTCATCGGCAGCGGAACCCTTGCTGCGGGGGCCGCAGCGGCGTTCCTCCACTCACGCGGCATCGCGGCACGCGTCGTCTCAACACGGAACGTCGGTGAGGCGCGAGAGGCAGCGGTGCTTGCTGTGGCCACTCCTTCGGATGGAGACGAGGTGCTGATCTTCGCCGGTGAGACCACGGTCACGGTCCGCGGATCGGGACGGGGAGGGCGCAACCAGGAGGCGGCGCTCGCCGCGGCATTGGAGATCGAGGGCCAACCTGTCGTGTTCCTCGCGGGAGGAACCGATGGCATCGACGGGCCGACCGACGCGGCCGGAGCCATCGTCGACGGTGGGACGATCGCTCGCGGCCTTGCCGCCAATTTCGATCCGCTTGCGGCGCTCGCCGACAACGACACGTACCCGTTCCTTGCCGCATCCGGCGACCTCATCATCACCGGCCCGACCGGAACCAATGTTGCAGACCTTTGGCTGCTCCGTCGTCATCGGAGCGACGCGGAAAGGCATCACCAGGAGCATCACGCCTAGCGGCCCCGTCGAGGATGTCCGGGCTCCGCTCAAAGCCCGAGGCCGTCGAGAAATGAATTCACGGCGGCTTCGTAGCCGCCCGGGTCGGCATTCCACGCCAACACGTGGCCAACGTTGGGCGGTGACACGAACGTGATCACGTCGGGGCGTAGACCGGCGAACTGCCGCGCCGGGGCGAAGGGGACCGTCTTGTCCCCGGTCCCTTGGAAGAGCAGGGTCGGGGTCTGGTAGTCCCGCCAGCGCGCCACGTAGTCGGCGTCGTCCCAGTCGATGTCGTACCGCCAGCTCGTGATCCACTTCGCAACGGAGGTCAGGCTGGACGGAACCGTGATCGAAGTCAGGGGCAGAGTGGTCTGCGCCGCTCCGTGGTCCACGGTTGCCTCGAAATCGAGCACGGGGCTGTCGAGTATGACGGCAGCAGTCTGGGCACGAAGCGGTGACCGCAGGATGAACGACACCACGTTTGCCCCACCCATGGAGTAGCCGACCATCACCAGATC
>JAHEEL010000159.1 GCA_024640745.1 Actinomycetes bacterium | reverse complement strand
ACGGCGCCGTCGACACGACACCGCTGTGGTGCATGCTCGTGGAGAAGCTGCACCGCTGGGGGGCCGACCCGACTCAGATACGGGTGCTTCTGCCGAACCTCCGGGCGGCCGTCGACTGGATCGTCCGCGGCCTCGAGGTAGGTGACGGGCTCCTCGTCTATCAGGGCGATCCGACGCGCCTCACCAATCAGGGTTGGAAGGACTCCGTCGACTCGATGATCGATGGCCGAGGGAGACGCCTCGAACACCCCATCGCCGTGGTCGAGGCACAGGGATACGCCGTTGCGGCCCTCCGCTCCGCCGCCCGCTTGGAGGTCGATTTCGGAGACCCAACGCGCGCCGATCCCCTCCGCGAGGCGGCCGACGCCCTCCAACACCGGATCGAGGAGCGCTTCTGGCGAGATGATCTTGGGACCTTCGCCATGGCGATCGGCAAGGACGGCCTGGTCGCCGACTCGGTCTCATCCAACCCGGGTCACCTGCTGTGGGCGGAAGCCGTGCGGCCGGACCGAGCGGCGATGGTCGCGGACTCGCTGATGAGCGATGCAATGTGGTCCGGGTGGGGTGTCCGCAGCCTTTCGCGAGACCACCCGGCGTACCATCCGATCTCGTACCACCGGGGCAGCGTGTGGCCGCACGACACCATGCTCGCTATCGCCGGGCTTCGGGCGTACGGTCACATCGACGCCGCCCTCAGGTTGATGGAGGGCCTTCTTGCCGCCTCACCGCACTTCTCGTACGAGCTCCCCGAGCTGTTCTCCGGCGTTTCCCGCCATGAGATCGCGCACCCGGTGGGATATCCGACGAGCTCCTCACCGCAAGCCTGGGCTGCTGCGGTGCCGATCTACTTGACCGAGCAACTCGTCGGGATCCGGCCGGACCTGCCCGCCGGACGGGTTGAGGTCGCACCGGTGCTCCCGGACGGTATCGAACTCGAGCTCGAAGGGCTTCGCCTCGGTGACGGCGTCCTCTCCATCCACATCGAAGGGCGCCAGCCCCAGTTCCTGGAGGTCCCTCCCGACATCGACGTCGTCGTGCGGTAGCCCGCGGCACCGGATGTGGCGGAACCCGCTGCCGATCAGCGTCCGCGACCGTCCACGAGTTCCTGTCATCCCGAGCCGCCGAGGGTTCACCGGTGGCGAGGGTCCTGCTGGTCTTTGGTGCGATCAAGCACTTCGTACGGAGCGAGGCCACGGCGGACGAACGAGGCAGCGGCCGGTCCCATTGCTCGACCGGCCACCCCGATGGCCGGTGCGAAGTCAATCGGATTGAAGTACAGCCGGAGGCTGGCCACGAGATTCTCCCGATACGTGAGGATCTCGGCCCATCGGCTCTCGAGGCGGCGTCCGCCGGCAAGGATCCCGGTCACCGCGAACTCCTCGATGAAGGTATCACCGTCGACGCTCATCAGCCGAGGAGCGAACTCGACCCGTTCGACATGGGCAAACACCCAGCCGAGCCATCGGCGGACACCCGCGCGACCGACCAGCCTGACGCCGAGCAGCTCGATCGAGCAGTCCTCGGCGAAGCAAGCGACAACCCGTTCGAGGTCACCGGCCTCCAGGGCGTCGTCGAGGTCGGCGGCGGCCCGGCGGATTGAGCCTTCAGACTGCACCGGCCAAGCGTATCAGTCGCCCGGACGACCGGCAGGAACCGGAACTGCAGTCGGCCCCCGGTCCCCCAACCGGTGCCGTGCGCATAGGCTGGGTTGGAGAACCGCTCATCCCGGCTCCGGTCTGGAGTGCCCACCACCGGGTCAACTCCCCCGACATCTGCTCGCTCCCCGCTGGGTCCGGGACCGCTTCGACCGACGACCGCACACAGGAGCCGATCACGATGGCGAAACGCAACATCGAAACAAGCGGCGTCACCGACCCGCTGGTCATCAAGGCGATGCAGGCGGTGCCACGCCATCGCTTCGTCTCCGACGACCTCCAGGATGTCGCGTACGGCGACTTCCCGCTCCCGATCGGATACGGGCAAACGATCTCCCAGCCGTCCATGGTCGCGCTGATGAGCGAGGCTCTCGGCGTCGAGGCCGGTGCCAAGGTGCTCGAGATCGGAACCGGCTCCGGCTACCAGGCCGCTGTGCTCGCGGCAATGGGATGCGAAGTGTATTCCACGGAGATCCTCCCGGGGCTCGCTGCGCGGGCCAAGGCCATCCTCGACGAGCTCGGCTACGCGGTCACCATCGGCACAGCCGACGGCTACTCGGGATGGCCCGAACATGCCCCGTATGACGGCATCATCGTCACCGCCGCCCCCGATCATGTGCCCCCGGGGCTGATCGAACAACTCGCCCCCGGAGCGTCGCTCGTCGTCCCGATCGGCGCGGCCGGTGACGTGCAGACGCTGTGGCGCTTCACCGTCGACGAGACGGGTGAGATCACAGCACAGAACCTCGCATCGGTGCTCTTCGTACCCCTCACCCGCTCCGACGACTGATCGTCGGAACGCGCCTCGAGCCGTGATTCGTGCGGCTACGGTGAGCGACGCGCCGAGAGCCGGTATCGCAGGAGCCGGACGGCTCGAAGGGACGGCTGGTGACCAACCGCTACAGCATCGTGTCTCACACTGCCGACACGGGCATCGAGACGACTGCGGACACACTCGCCGACGCGATCGGCAACGCGGCGTTCGCGATGTTCGACCTCATGTACGACCTCTCGTCCATACCGGCGGAGACCGCTATCGCATTCACCACGGTCGCCGCATCACCGGAAGACCTGCTGGTCGACGTGCTCAGCGAGCTGCTCTTGCGCAGCGAGTCGGACGATGTCGTGTTCTCGGCGATCGCCGTCCGCGAATCGAGAATGCGCGCGGCCGTGGAAGCATCCGGCGCAACGACGGTTGGAAGGGACCTGCGCGGTCCGCCGATCAAGGCCATCACCTATCACGAACTCAGGTGTGAGCCTGTAGCAGGCGGCTGGATGGTGCGGGTGATCTTCGACGTGTGAGCCGTCGTCCCCTACCGCCGGCAGCCACCGGTGGCATGATGAAACGATGGAACCGTCGTGGACCGGCGACTACGAGTGGACCATCCCACGCTCGGGTGGGATGCGCGTCCCGGGTGTCGTCTTCGCCAGCCCACCCTTGATGGTGCAGGCGCGTGAGGACCGCGCCGTCGACCAGGTGGCGAATGTGGCGCATCTCCCCGGCATCGTCCGTGCGTCGCTTGCCATGCCCGACATCCACTGGGGATACGGCTTCCCAATCGGAGGCGTGGCCGCCACCGACGTGGAGGCCGGGGGCGTTGTCTCGCCGGGTGGTGTCGGCTTCGACATCTGCTGCGGGGTTCGCCTGCTGGCTTCTCATCTCACCGCGACCGACTTCTTCCGGCACGGCGAACGGATCATGGCCGAACTCGACGCTCGCATCCCGCGCGGGGCCGGGAAAGGAGGGATCGCGCCTCGGGACCTCCTCAATGGGATCCTCGAGCACGGCGCGCGGTCTGCACTCGACGCAGGTTTCGGCACCGACCGAGACCTCGAACGATGCGAAGAGCGGGGGGTATCCGTCGGTGGCGGACGCGATTGGGTCTCTCCGGAGGCCCGGCAGCGCGGCGGCGGCCAGCTCGGCTCGTTGGGTGCCGGGAACCACTTCCTCGAAGTGCAAATCGTCGACCGCATATTCGAACCGAAAACTGCCGCAGCCTTTGGGCTCGAATCCGGCACGCTCGCCGTCATGATCCACTGCGGGAGCCGGGGCCTCGGCCATCAAACCTGTCAGGATCAGCTGAAGGTCATGGGCCCGGCCATGGCGCGTCACGGCATTGCCGTCCCCGATCGTCAGCTCGCGTGCGTTCCGGTCCGTTCTCGTGAAGGGCGGGCGTACCTCGCCGCGATGGCGACGGCGGCGAACTTCGCCTGGGCAAACCGACATATCCTCGCGCACGAAGCGCGTCAAGCATTCTCGGCAGCGTTGCGGACACCGGCGGACGGCCTCGGGCTGGAACTCGTGTTCGACGTCGCGCACAACCTCGCAAAGCTGGAGACCCACGTCGTCGATGGCGCGCCGAGTGTTCTGTGTGTGCATCGGAAGGGCGCGACCCGGGCGTTCGAACCCGGCCATCCCGATCTCCCGGACGACATCCGGGGCGTCGGCCAACCCGTGCTGGTCCCCGGGAGTATGGGGACCGCGTCGTGGGTGCTGCGCGGGGTCGCCGACAATCCCGCGTTCGCATCGGCGGCGCACGGAGCAGGGCGCCTCATGAGCCGGGGAGCGGCAAAGCGCCGAGCAAGCGGACGGGACGTGCGCAAAGATCTCGAGCGCGCCGGCATCAGCATCCGCCCCGGCTCGGTTCGCCTCCTTGCGGAAGAGGCGCCGTATGCCTACAAGGACGTCGACGAAGTGGCACGCGTCTGCGCTGCCGCCGGCCTCGCCGACCGGGTCGCCCGTCTTCGGCCGATCGGGGTGGTGAAGGGCTGATCGATGTGAGTGCCCGGTTCTCGCTGCGTAATGCGACAGCGGGAATAGAGATGAGTGCGGCCCCGTTCCCGCCTCATGGACACACCGGTAGAGACGGTCCTCACCCGCGGCGGAATCGTCGACATCACGACGGTCGGAGCGAAGAGCGGTCTTGATCGCCGAATCGAGATCGTTTTCCACTCCTTCGATGGGCGCTTCTACATCACCGGCAAGCCGGGCTTCAAACGGGACTGGTTGGCCAACTTGCGCGCCCATCCCGAGTTCACGCTCCACCTCAAACGCGGCGTCGACGCCGACCTGGCGGCGACCGCGACGGAAATCACGAATAGAGAGGAACGGGCACGCGTGCTCTACCGGATCCTCACCGAGAGCTGGGACAACGAACCGAGCAAGGCCGAACACATCCTTCCTCGCTGGGTTGCCGATGCCCCGCTCATCGAGTTCACGGTCACCTGAATTCGCGACCGCGGCCGGGAATCGACGGCGCGCCAAGAGCGACCTCTTCGCCGATCGTGGCCACAAGCGGCCAATTCGCTGACGAAGGCCGCAGCAGACTGCCCAACGCTCCGCACGACTGAGGAGGGACGATCCGCCGAACCCACACACAACCCGATGAGCCGAGCGCCCTAGCCCCCGCCGACCGGGTGAAGATTTAGGCCTGGATTAACCATCCGTTGGTAATGACCTAAGCCGCATCGACCGATACTGCCACAACGGACGAGCCGCGATCCGAATAGGGAAGGATGCCGTGAAACCTCGAGCAGCAGCCGCGGTCATGGTTGTCGGCGCCTTTGCCATCGGTCTCATGTTTGCGGTCGCCGGAGGCGCTGAGGCCAAGCCTGAATCCGAGTACCTCCCGGCGTTCGAAGCGACCTACCCGGCTGCAGTCGGCAGTCGCATCGACAGCTGCACACTCTGCCACAACATCCAAGGATCCGAGTACAAGCTCAACTCCTATGCCCGGCAGTGGAAGGAAGACGAGAACTACGTCGCGATCAACGACCTCGACGCGGACGGAGACGGTTACACGAACGTGGAGGAGATCGCTGCTC
>JAHEEL010000158.1 GCA_024640745.1 Actinomycetes bacterium | reverse complement strand
GCCAGCGCGTCCACGGCTACTACGTGCTCCCGTTCCTCCTCGACGGCGAGCTCGTGGCGCGGGTGGATCTCAAGGCCGATCGGAAGCGCCGTCTCCTGCTCGTTCAGGCGGCCCACGTCGAACCGGATCGCGATGCTTTGACCGTTGCCGCCGCGCTCGGTGCGGAGTTGCGGCGAGCGGCACAGTGGATCAGCCTCGACGACGTGGTCGTGGCCGATCGCGGCAATCTTTCGGCAGCCGTGCGGCGCGCGCTGGCAACGGGCGGATGACGAACCGAATTGCCGTCGCCCCCTGCTGCGAAAACGCGAGCATCCGGCGCTGGCGGAGACGAGGCCGGTGGTTCACCGCAGCTATGGTTGAACACAGCCCATCGGCAAGGAGGCGACGGCATGATTGACTTCCAGGACCGCGTTGCGGTGATCACCGGGGCAGGCGGCGGTCTGGGGCGGGAATACGCCCTCCTGCTCGCATCGCGCGGCGCCGCCGTCGTCGTCAACGACCTCGGCGGCTCGGTTCACGGCGAGGGCGCGAGTGTGAGCGCCGCAGACGCGGTCGTCGCGGAGATCGAGGCCGCAGGGGGTACCGCCGTCGCCGAGCACAGCTCGGTTGCCGATCCCGAGGCTGGCGCAGCCATCATCCAGCGCGCCGTCGACGCGTTTGGTCGGGTCGACATTCTGATCTCGAATGCCGGGATCCTGCGCGACCGGACGCTGGCAAAGATGGAGGTCGACGACCTCCGCGTGGTGTTGTCGGTTCACCTGGAGGGGGCGTTCCATGTCACGATGCCCGCGTTCCGTCTGATGAAGGAGCAGCACTACGGACGCATCGTGTTTGCCTCGAGTGGTTCGGGGGTGTTCGGAAACTTCGGCCAGACCAACTACGCAGCGGCCAAGGCCGGGCTGGTCGGGTTCATGAACGCCTTGAAGCTCGAAGGAGCCAAGTACGACATCCTCGTCAACACGGTGGCGCCGATCGCTCACACCCGCATGACCGAGGAGATCCTCGGGGACATGGCCGATCACTTCGATCCGGATTCGGTCGCCCCGGCCGTGGCCTATCTGGTGTCCGAGGAGAACCGCTTCAGCGGCGATTTGTGGTCGGTCGGAGGCGGTTCGGTCAGCCGCGTCTTCACGGCGCTGTGCGAGGGCTACCTCAAACATCCCGAGCGTGAGGGGCCGATCACGATCGAGGACGTGGCCGAGCACGTCGCCGACATCAGGGCGGAGGACGGCTACATCGTGCCCTACTCCCTCCGTGACGAGTTCGCGAAGCTCGGGCCGCTGCTCTACTCATGAGGGACTGGAGCGGGAGCACCGCCCTCATCGTTGTCGATGTTCAGCAGGGATTCGACGATGTCGCCTACTGGGGTGAGCGAAGCAACCCAGACTGCGAGGTCAACGTTGCGCGTCTCATTGCGGCGTGGCGCGACCACGAGTGGCCGATCGTCTTCGTTCGCCACGACTCGCGCAGCGGTGCGTCGCCGCTCGCTCCGGGCCAATCTGGGAACGCCTTCAAGGACGTCGTCAGCGGAGACCCGGATCTCCTCGTGGTGAAGTCGGTCCACTCCGCGTTCCACGGAGATCCCGATCTGGATGCATGGCTGGCCGGGCACGGGATCACCGGCATTGCCGTTTGCGGGATCCAGACCAACATGTGTTGTGAGACGACCGCCCGAGTGGGGAGCGACCTCGGCTATGAGATGCTGTTCGTCCTCGACGCGACGCATACGTTCGACATCATTGGTGCAAACCACCAGGTTTATCGTGCCCGTGAGATCGCCCGGTACACCGCCCTGACCCTCGATGCCGATTTCGGCAAAGTGGTGGCGACTCGCGACCTCGTCACCTGATCAGTCGGCGAACCAGGTGACGCGGTCCGCCGTGACGTCGAAACGCGCAACGGTGCCCGTTTCGAGACCGACTCCGGACCAGGCGACGAGATCGGCTCCGGCCCCGAGGTCGACTTCGACCCGGAAGACACCGCCCCGGAAATGCGATCCGACCACGAGTCCGCTCTGCTGCCCGTCCGGACGGAATACCACCGATTCGGGTGGGACAACACCGGCCGTTGCCTCCGGCGTCGGAGGAAGCAGGTCGATCCGGGCAAGGACGTCGGCGGGGAGGAGGTTCTCGAGGCCGATGAACCGGGCGGTCCAGCCGTCGGGCGGGTGGTTCCAGAGGTCCTCGGGAGGGTCATCCGCCACGATGCGGCCATCCCGGATGACGGCAACGCGATCGGCGATCGTGAACGCCTCGTCTCGATCATGAGTCACATATAGCACCGTCGCCTCGACGGCTTCGAACACCGAGCGCATCTCGATCATGAGGCGCTCGCGGAGGGACCGATCCAGGGCTCCGAGCGGCTCGTCGAGGAGAACGAGGCGCGGTCGAGGTGCCAGCGTTCGGGCGAGCGCGACCCGCTGGCGCTCGCCGCCGGAGAGCGTTCCGACGCTGCGGCCCTGATAGCCGGGGAGTCCGACGAGTTCGAGGATCTCTTCGACGCGCCGCGCGACCGAGGGCGCGTCCACGCCGCGCATTCGCAAGCCGAACGCGACGTTGCCGCCGACGGTGCGATGGGGGAAGAGCGCGTACTCCTGGAACATCAGGCCGAAGTCCCTGCGGTGGGTCGGAACTCCGAGCATCGACTGACCGTTCCAGGTGATGTCCCCGGCAACCGGCCGTTCGAGCCCGGCGATCGCTCGGAGCATTGTGGACTTTCCCGACCCCGACGGCCCCATCAGCGCGTGAATCGACCGATCCTCGACCGTCAGGTTGGCGCCATCCACGGCGGTCGTCGGTCCGAATCGAACGGTGAGGTCGATGACGTCGAGCACTACACACCGCCGGACCGGCTGCCGCGGACGCCTTCGATTCCGAGTGCAGCGACGGCCGTGATCGACATGAGCACAACCGACATCGCCATCGCCTCTCCGAACGTTCCCGGCCGGCTCAGCAGTCGGAAGATCGCGACGGGAATCGTTGCGGTCGCGGGCCGCGCGATGAAGGACGTTGCACCGAACTCACCCACCGAGATGGCGAACGCAAACATCGCCGCGACCGCCAGTGCCCTCGCCACGAGCGGGAGATCGACTTCTCGCCAGGCTTGCCGGGGTGACGCGCCGAGCACCGCGGCTGCCTCACGGAGGCGGTGCTGTATCGATTCCATGACCGGAACGGTGCTGCGCACGACGAACGGAATTGCGACGAGAGCATGCGCAACGGGAATCAACAGGAGAGACGCTCGCAGGTCGATCGGCTCGTCGAGAGCCACGAGAAAGCCGAAGCCGATGGTGACGGCCGACGTGCCGAGCGGGAGCATCAGCACCGAATCGAAGACCCGGCCGCTCCTGCCGCGGGCTCTCACGATGACGACCGCAGCGAGCATGCCGATCCCGGATGCGATCAGGACCGCCGGTATGGCGAACCGCAAGGTGTTGACGATCGCGTCGACCGGCGGAACGAAGAGTGCGGACGCCCGAGGAGGATCGAACAAGTTCGCATAGTTGGTGAGAGCGAGTCCCCCGTCGGCGCGCAAGGATCGCCCGACGAGGACGGCGAGCGGCGTGACCACGACGATCCCGAGCATGCCGAGCGTTGACACCACGACCGCCCACTCGCCCCACGTTCGCGGCGTGCGCGCCGTTTCGCTCGGTGGGCGGAGCGGCAGCTCGGCCGCTCTTCGATCCCGGGCCTTGCCGTAGACGATCAGCAGCACCGTGACGCCGACGAGTTGCAGTATCGCCAATGCCGAAGCAAGGTCCAGCCGGAGGAACGCCGTGGCCTGGCGCCAGATCTCGACCTCGAGCGTCGCGTGGCGGAGATCTCCCAACACCAAGATCACACCGAACGACGTGAACGAGAAGAGGAAGATGAGCGCAGCGCTCGACAGAATCGCCGGTCGGAGCAACGGAAGGGTGACATGGCGGAACACACGCCAGGCGCCTGCACCCAGCGTGCGGGCCGCCTCCTCGATGTGGGGATCGATCTGCTCCCAGAACGCACCCACCCCACGGATCACGATTGCCAGGTTGTAGAACACGTGCGCGATCAGGATCGCCCAGATGGTGCCGCGTAGGTTGACGCCGAACGGGCTCCCCGGACCGAGCACGGCGAGGAACGCCACGCCTACCACCATCGTCGGAAGGACGAACGGAACCAGCGTGAGGGATCGAAGCACGGACCGGCCCGGGAAGCGATACCGGGCAAAGACGTAGGCAGCGGGCAGACCGAGCGCAACGGTGAGCACGGTCGATAGCAGCGCCTGCCACAGGGTGAACCACGCGACACCTCGGATGCTCGGGCTGACGAGGATCTCGCGGAACGCCGACGTCGCGAACCGGCCTTCGGCAACGAGGCCCGTGTAGAGAATCGTCACGAGGGGATAGACGAAGAAGTAGGCGAGGAAGACGGCGGGGATCGCGCCGACCAGGAGAAGGGTCCATCTCCTCATCGCACCGCCGCCGCCCATTCGGCGAGCCAGCGCTCGCGATTTCCGTCGATGGTGGCCGGGTCCATCACGACCGGCTCATTGGGGTACACCGCGTGTTCGAGGAACACCGCAGGGAGTTGTGCGTCCTCGTTGACGGGATACACGAACATGTTGAGCGGGATGTCGTTCTGGAAGGTGGTTGAGAGGAGGAAATCCACGAGGTGGCGTGCTGCGGGCTCGGCCTCGGTACCACGCAGGATCCCGGCGTACTCGATCTGGAGAAAGCATCCATCATCGACGATCGCGGTCGGTGCGGTCGCGAGATCGCTGAAATAGACCTCGGCAACCGGCGAGGTGGCGTAGGAGACGACGATCGGACGATCACCCTCGCCCGATCCGCCAGAGAACTCGCCGTAGTACGCCTGTTCCCAGCCGGGGACGATCAGCGCGTCGTTGGCGACGAGATCCTTCCAATAGGCTTGCCACGGGTAGGCACCGTCTTCGCCGAAGCGACTGATCGTCGCGAGCAGGAAGGCGAGGCCGGGGGACGAGGTGGTCGGATCCTCGACCACGAACGTGCCCCCGTAGGTAGGGTCGGTGAGGTCGGCGAGGTTCGACGGTGCCGTGATGTTTCGTCGTTCGAGCTCCATGAGATCGATGTTCACGCAGACGTATCCGACGTCAACTGGCGTCACGGCATCGCCCGGAACATGGAGGTCGCGGGAGACCCGATCGAGCGCGGGGGAGCGATATGGAACGAAGAGGTCCTCGTCCTGCGCGCGCGACAGGAAGGTGTTGTCGATGCCGTAGAGCACGTCGGCGACCGGATTGTCCTTGGTCAAGATGGCTTGGTTCACCATTGCGCCGGCGTCGCCGGCCTCCAGGACGGTGACCGACACGCCGGTCTCGTCGGTGAAGGCCTCGAGGACGCCCTCGGAGACAGCGAACGAACCGTGCGTCATCAGCACGACCTCGCTTGACGCGGCCTCATCCGAACCGCAGGCGGCAACGGTCAACGCGAGAGCTATGAGCAGCACAACCGGGCGCCCGTGTTTCATCGGTCGGTCCTTTCGTGAATGATCAGTATGAGGCCGGCCTCAACGCTGATCGCGGCGCGATCGCCGATCAGGATGTTGCTGAG
>JAHEEL010000157.1 GCA_024640745.1 Actinomycetes bacterium | reverse complement strand
GCCGTTTCGTGATTGCGATCTCTGCCGTGGCCTTTGCCCTGGTCCTCATCGACATCCTGCAGGGACCGCAATGACCGCCGCCGTCGACCAGGTGGAGGGTGTAGCCCGGCTTGCCGCGATTCTCGGTGCTGCGCAACGGCTCCTGATCTTCACGGGCGCCGGCATCTCAACGGCGAGCGGCATCCCGGACTACCGCGGGCCGAAGGGCGTCTGGAACACGCGCCGGCCGGTGTTCTACGACGAGTTCATGTCCAGCCACGAATCTCGGGTCGAGTACTGGCGACAGAAGGCCGAGGATCGCGAGGCGTTCAGGTCGGCGCGACCGAACGCAGTCCACGAAGCCGTCGTCGATCTCGAACGGGCGGGTCGGCTTGAGCTCCTCGTCACGCAGAACGTCGACGGACTCCATCGCGTCGCCGGGACCTCGGAGGAACGGCTGGTGGAAATCCACGGCACGAACGGCCGGGTTGAGTGCCAGTCCTGCCTGGCGCGATCGGATCCGAGCAAGCCATTCGAGGTGTTCGCAGCGACCGGTCAGCCTCCGGTGTGCGAGTGCGGAGGCTTTCTGAAGCCGGCGACGATATCGTTTGGGCAGTCGCTGCGCATGGACGATCTATCGCGTTCGTGCGAGGCGGCGAATCGGGCCGACGCTGCGGTCGCGCTTGGCTCGACGCTCCTGGTCACGCCGGCGGCCGACATCCCGCTCGAAGCGGCCCGCACCGGGTCGTGCTACGCCATCGTGAACCGCGGTCCGACGGAGCACGACGAGTCTCCCTTCGTGACACTCCGAATCGACGGCGACGTCGGCGCCGTCTTCCCCCAGGCGGTGGAGCAAGCGCTCGCGTAGGCTTTGTGGCGCGGCTCGCGCGGCGGCCTCCGCCGGGTTCCTGCGCTGTATCGTGAAGAGACATCCCGCTACGAAGGAGTGCCCATGCGGATCGAACGTGACTCGATGGGAGAAGTCGCCGTCCCCGACGATGCCTACTACGGCGCATCGACGCAACGAGCCGTCGAGAACTTCCCGATCTCCAACCTCCGTTTCGGGCGGCGCTTCATCTGGGCACTCGGCCTGATCAAGGGCTCCGCCGCAGAGATGAACGCCTCGATGGGACTCGTCCCCGAGGACAAGGCCGGCGCGATCATGACGGCGGCACAAGAGCTCATGGATGGGCGCTTCGACGACCAGTTCGTCGTCGACATCTTCCAGACCGGCTCGGGAACGTCGACGAACATGAACGCCAACGAGGTGCTGTCGAACCGCGCAACGGAGATCCTTGGAGGCGAGATCGGCTCGAAGCTCGTCCACCCGAACGATGACGTGAACGCCGGACAGTCCTCGAACGACGTGATTCCAACGGCTATGCATGTGGCGGCCGTTGCCGCCATCGAGGAGGATCTGCTGCCTGCGCTTCGCAATCTGCAGGCCGGCCTCGAGGCCAAGGCGGTCGAGTTCGACGACGTGCTCAAGTCCGGCCGGACCCACCTCCAGGACGCTACGCCCATCCGCCTCGGGCAGGAGTTCGGCGGCTACGCAGCACAGATCGAGAAAGGCATCGGGCGCCTCGAGGGCACCCTTCCAGACCTGCGCGAGCTGGCGCTCGGGGGCACAGCGGTTGGAACCGGGATCAACGCCCCGGCGGGCTTCGCTGCCGGCACGATTGAGATCATGAATCGCCGGTCGGGCTATGCGTTCGTCGAAGCGGACAACCACTTCGAGGCCCAGGCGGCGAAGGACGCCTATGTCAATGCATCCGGCGTGCTGAAAACGGTCGGCACATCGATGTTCAAGATTGCGAACGACCTGCGGTGGCTGTCGTCCGGCCCGCGCAACGGCATCGGTGAGATCACGCTTCCGTCGCTGCAGCCGGGCTCGTCGATCATGCCGGGGAAGATCAATCCGGTCATTCCTGAGGCGGTGATGATGATCGCGTCGCGCGTGTTCGGAAACGACGTCACCATCACGTGGGGCGGAGCCAACGGCAACTTCGAGCTCAACGTGATGATGCCGGTGATGAGCCACGCGATGCTCGAATCGATCGAACTCCTCGCCGCCGGCGCAAGGGTCCTCAAGGACATGACCGTCGACGGCATCACGGCCAATGCCGAGCGGGCCGCATGGCTCCTCGATCAGAACGCCATCGTTGCGACGTCGCTCGTGCCGCACATCGGCTACGACAAGGTCGCAGAGGTCATCAAGAAGGCGTTTGCCGAGGGGCGGGGTGTTCGCGAGGTAGCGCTCGAGATGGCCGTTCTGCCCGAAGACGAGCTCGACGCAGCTCTCGACGTGCGTCCGATGACCGAAGGCGGCTGAGGCAGAGGCACGAGACATCAGACACGAGACATCAGACACGAGACATCAGACACGAGACACGAGACATCAGACACGAGACACGAGACTTCAGACACGAGACATCAGACACGAGACATCAGACACCAGATACCAGACAGGAGATGTGCGTCTTTGGTCGAGCGTCTCGGCTCTAGCGTCTCGGGTCGTGCGTCTCGTGACGGCCTCCTTCTAGGGTGTGCTCAATGACCACCGACCAACGCGATCTCACGGAGGGGTTTCTCTTCACGGACCAGTACCAGCTCACGATGTCGCAGCTGTACTGGAAGTACGGACTGCATGAGCGAACGGCTCAGTTCGACTACTTCTTCCGCCGGTATCCCGACTACGGGCGCCACCAGGCCGGCTATGCGGTATTCGCCGGCTTGGATTGGCTGCTCGACTGGATCGATACGACGCGCGTGCGCGAACCGGATCTCGAACACCTTCGGAAGCAGCATGATTTCGCCGGGCGGCGACGGTTCGACGAAGGATTCCTGTCGTGGCTCGCTGAGACCGGTGGCTTCGGCAGCGTCTCCATCCGTTCCGTGCCCGAAGGGCGGATCGTCCATGGTCACGAGCCGATTGCCGTCGTCGAGGGGCCCCTCGCGGTTGCGCAGATCCTCGAGACCTCGTTCCTCAACCATCTCAACTACCAAACGCTGGTTGCCACCAAGGCGTCACGCGTGGCCGAAGCGGCGGCCGGCGGTCCCGTCCTCGAGTTCGGCATGCGTCGGGGCCCGGATGTCGGTGCGAATGCCGGCACGCGAGCTGCGCTGATCGGCGGCGCCGACGCCTCGAGCAATGTGGGTGCTTCGTCGGCTATGGGCGTGGACCCCCAGGGCACGCACGCCCATTCGATGGTCCAACTGTTCATGGCGCTCGGCGAAGGGGAGATTGGGGCATTCCGCGCCTATGCGGCCACCTACCCCGAGGAGTGTGTGCTGCTGGTCGATACGATCGACACACTCGAGAGTGGTATCCCCAACGCCATCCGAGTCTTCGAAGAGCTGCGAGCCGACGGCCACGAACCGATTGGGATCCGGCTGGATTCGGGAGATTTGGCGCACCTCGCCGTGCGGGCTGCGCAGATGCTCGACGCAGCCGGCTTCTCCGACACACGCATCGTCCTGTCATCGGAGCTCGACGAACTCGCGATGTGGCAGATTCGCGCGCAGATCGTCGACGAGGCACCTCGCTATGGGGTGGACGGCACTGCGGTCCTGCACCGTCTCACCTACGGGGTCGGCACGCGGCTGATCACGTCGCAAGGCCATTCTGCGCTCGGCGGCGTCTACAAGCTCGTGGCGATCGACGAGGCCGGCGACTGGCTCCCGGCGATGAAGATCTCCGATACGCCCGAGAAGATGCCGATCCCGGGTGACAAGCGAGTATGGCGCGTTTACGACAATCGGGGGCTCGCCACGGCCGACGTCGTCTCGGGTGGCGATGAGGATCTCTCGTCCGGCGACAGCATCGAGGTCTATCACCCGCACCGTGAGGGGATCGCCCGGCACCTCGACGGCATCCGCGACGTCGAGGAGCTCGTCGTGCCCGTGTATGGCAACGGCGAGCGGATCGGCTCGCCACCTTCTCTCGATGAGATGCGGAAGCGGAGATCGCTCGATCTCGAGCGGCTCGATCCCGGCGTGCGCCGGCTCGTCAATCCTCACGTCTATCACGTGTCGTTGACGCAGCAGGTGAAGCGGCTGCAGGGTGAGATGATCGCGCGAGAACGGCGTTCCGACTAGGGGCCCTCGACTCGGGCCTTGAGCGCGGCATTCATCGACTCGATTCCGGCCTCGGCCTCCCTCGATCGTGGTGTTCGTCATGAGCTATCTCATAGATCCGGCTGATGCGACTCTGGGGAGCGTCGGTGTAGCCAGGCGTCAGTAGTAATGCAACTAGATGTTGCATTATGATGAGATCATGCCTTCCATGAAACGACCTGGTGGCCGCTCGGCGCGTGTTCGTGCCGCCGTGCTCGAAGGGGCGGTGCTTGAACTCGGCGAGTTCGGCTGGCGATCGCTCAGCGTCGATCGGATTGCCGCGCGATCGGGTGTGCACAAGACCACGATCTACCGGCGATGGGGGAGCGCGGACCGGGTTGTGCTCGACGCGCTGCTCGATCGAGGGAGCGAAGGATTCCCGATCCCCGATACCGGTGACCTCGGCGAGGATCTGGTGTGCCTGGGACGGTCCGTTGCATCTGGTATCACCGATCCGATCGGCCGCGCGCTTGCAGCAGCCATCATCGACGAACCAGACTCCCCGACGATCAGCCGGCTGGCCGACGCCTTCTGGTCGCAGCAATTCGAGGAGGCCCGGGTGATCGTCGATCGTGCGATCAAGCGTGGCGATGTCGCTTCGTCGGTCGATGGCGGGCAGATCGTGGAGAGCATTGCCGCCCGCGTGTGGTTCCGGGTCATGATGCGTCGCGGCGAGGTAACCGATATGTGGCTCGAAGAGATCGTGGGCTCGACGGTGGAAGGCCTGTCTCCTGCGGTCGAGAGGGACTAGACGAGAGACCGCACCGGAGGTCTGGGGTTTGGGGCTTCGCGTCCGACGATCTGGGGCAAGAGGGCGATGCCGGCCGGGATCAGCCTCGACCGGCGGGCGGCATCACGTACCACTCCACGAACTCGCGACATCGGCCGTGGTCGTCGAAGGTCAACTGCCAGATGTTGAGGAAGACCTTGCCGTCGGCATAGCAGGTCTTCCCCGTGACAACTGCGCGGTTGTCGGCAACGACGAATGGTCCATACTCGCCTTCCCAGCTTTCCGGTTCGTCCTGAGCATCCAGCCAGCTCGCCACGATGCTGTCTCGACCGTGAATTGGCTCATCCCAGGGGTGGTAGGCGTATGCCGCGTCTTCTGCGAAGAGATCACCGATTTGCCCCGGGTCGTAGCTTCGCCATGCGGCAACGTATGCGTCGAGCCATGCCTGCACCGTCTCTGAAGTCATCAGCCGAGCCTATCGCACCCCGGAACACCAATCGGTAGGGCCGGCGATCGGCATTCCGGAACGCGGTTGCGCTTCTACGTGATCGCCACTCCTGCTTCGACCATCGCGGCGACCGCGCGGGCGCCGTCGCCGGGGGACAGGTTCACGGCGCGCACACCGTCGGCGAGCACGCTCGTGGCGAAACCGAGGCGGGCCGCATCGAGCGCGGTTTCTTTCACGCAGTAGTCGGTGGCGAGACCCACGACGGCCACGTTGACGATCCCGGCACGACGAAGCAGGTCGTCGAGTGCCGTGGACGCGGATGCGCCCGTCTCCGGATCGCGTACGGTGAAT
>JAHEEL010000156.1 GCA_024640745.1 Actinomycetes bacterium | reverse complement strand
ACACGAACGCTGCGGCCAGCAAGACCACCGCGGCGTATGCCGGGAAGAACACACGCCTCCTCCGCCGCAAGACGTCGGCCGGGACGGCGGCCGGTTCGTCTCCGGCGTTGATCGCCTCGAGCTCGGCGGGGTGTTCATCGCGCATCTCATCCTCGTTGAGGTAGCCGCTGAACATCGAAGGGTTGAAGCGCCTGATGTGCACGAAGTAGGCGTGCCAGATGAGGATCGCGAGCACTGCGAGTACTGCCTCCGCGCCGTGAGCCGCTTTCGCCGCAGGGATGAATTGGCCGGGAAGCAGGTTGGTCGTCGCAATCGGATTCCACATCATGAGACCCGTTATGGCCATGATCGCCGTTCCCCAGATGATCGACCAGTACTCGATCTTCTCGGAGAATGTGAACCGTCCCTCGCGCGGTCGCTCGGAGCGGGTTCCGAGATTGAACGAGATCCATCCCAGGGCCGAGCGCACATCGTTCATTCCAGGGATCATGGAGCGACCGGTTCGAGTCACGAAGAAGCGGTAGCCCGCCGTTCCCAGATGGTAGGCAACGGCCACGAGCAGGACGACGCCAAGGGCTCGATGGATGAATCGGGTGCTGTTGATTCCGCCCAACGTGGTGATGATCGCCTTCGGAAATCGTCCCTCGGAAAACGATTGCACGAGGCCGGTGATGGCCAAACCCGTGAACGCAACAACCTGGACCCAATGCTCAATTCGGTCGGACAAGGTGAACCGCAGGTACCGCGTCTCCGTGGCGTTCTCACGCATGCTGCACCTCCTTCCTCCTCCGCCAACGACCGAGAAGATCGATTGCGACGTAGACCAGCATCGCCCCGATCACAACCGGAATCAGAATCCGGTAGAACAGTCGAACCCAGTAGACGACCGGCCACTCGTCGGCGCTCGCGGAGTAATGACTCATCCAGGCTTCGGGAAACGCGACGTCAGCATTCGGGTGACATTGCTGGCAGGTCGCCTGAAGGTTCGCCTGGGCAACCTTGCTGCCCTCTTCGTCCGCGGGCTGGATGTCGTGAACACCGTGACAGGAAACACAAACCGGTGCATTGGTGTCCTGGTCGGGCGTGATCTCCTGGAACAACGTGATCGTTCTGCCGTGGAAGTCGGCGACGTAGGTATCGAATACATCGGTCCTGATGCCGTATTCCGACATCAGTTCCTCGTCTGCGTGGCAGGTTGCGCAGATCGCGGGCGAATACAGGTGGAAGGGTCCGCGACTCGGCCCCTCGATGTCGTGGACGCCGTGGCAGTCGGTACAGGTGGGCACGTCCGGGTTCCCGTCGGAAAGGGCTCCGCCGTGCACGCTTTCCTCGTACCGGTCGTAGATCTCCGAGTGACAGGTTCGACACGTCTCCGGGATCTCGACACGACTCAGCGGCGGATCGCTCACATAGTGCGCGTCATGGCAGTCCGAGCACACGGCAGCCGCCGTGTTGCCCTCCTCGCGTGCCTGTGCATGGACGCCGTCGTCGAACACTTCCTGCTCGCGGTGACACACCACGCAGCCTTCAGACTTCTGGGTCGCGTACTCGCGGCGATCGCTGGACGGAGGGGAATCATGAGGAATGGCCGTGATCTCCGTATGGCAGAGGATGCACTTCAGATCCCACGCGGCATGCAGGGAATCGTGCCATTGATCCTCGTCGACCGTGAGGTCGAGGATCTCGCCCGAGGGGAGTTCCGCAGAGAGCCCGGGTTCACCGTGGCATCCGAGACAGGTTTCGTTGTCCCACGACGAGGGAGTCTGTGCACTCGCTCGATCCGACGCGGCCATGCTCAATACGACGATCGCTGCTACGAAAAGTAGCAGGTTCCTGACCGACCGGCTCACCTCGTTCCCTTCAGTACGTACCCGCGGCACCGTGCTCGAGCCCCGCCTCCAGGGCCCCGAACGTTCGACCGGCGAGGGGTCGTGCCGTTCACCCGAAGCGCGTCGCCTCTCCGTTTCGTACGCGTCGCCACGGGGCCCATGAGACGGGAACGAGGGACCGGTGGCTAGGGACCAAAGGCCTGTTATAACGCCATCTGCCGATTGAGGCTGGCCCACGTTGGGGCGGCCATGGGTGAGTACGCGGGTAGCGCCGTACCTGCGTTGGGCCGTTCATCCGGTCGTGATCTGTCGGTTGTTGCTCCGTGGCCGGGGAGGCGGGAATACCCCCCAGGGGTATTAGGGTTGTGTCTGGGAGACCGACAAGGAACGGAGACTGAACTCATGGCAACCGTCAATCTCACCAAAGACACCTTTGAAACGACGATCCTCGAAAACGACGTGGTTCTCGTCGACTTCTGGGCGGACTGGTGCGGTCCGTGCAAGATGTTTGCACCCACCTACGAAGCGGTTTCGGAGAAGTACCCGGACATCGTCTTCGCCAAGGTCGACACCGAAGTCGAACAGGAACTCGCCGGGTACTTCCAGATTCGATCGATCCCGACGCTCATGGCGTTCAAGGAGAAGATCGGAGTCTTCTCACAGCCGGGCGCCCTTCCCGAAGACACCCTCGTCGACCTGATCGGGCAAATCGAAGGCCTCGACATGGATGCTGTCCGCCAAGAGATCGCGAGCACGTCCGGTGCCCACGATCATGAAGATCATGAGCATGCGCACGCCGATCACGGCGAGTAGTCGGGGCTCTTGAAGCCGAGTGAAGCGGCCCGGGGCGCCCCGGGCCGTTTGACTTTGGCAGCCGGGCCGCAACGGCGTGCGGTTGCACGCGCCGGCCTGTGCTACTCGTCCGAGGTGAGTACCAGCGGACAGTTGCGGGTCGGATGATCGGTGACGATCATCGGCTGTCCGTACAACTCCGAGAGGAGTCCACGCTCGAGCACCTCGATCGGTGCGCCTTCAGCGCAGACGGCCCCGGCCCGGAGGAGGACGATTCGGTCTGCGTAGTGAGCCGCCGCGTTGAGATCGTGGAGCACCGCGACCACAGACCTCCCTTCGTTTGCCATCCGCCGAATCGCTGCGAGCACCCGTTCCTGGTGAGCGACGTCGAGGGCCGTCGTCGGTTCGTCGAGGAGCACAACCGGCGCGTCCTGCGCAAGGATCCTCGCGATCACGACGCGCGTCTGCTCTCCCCCACTGAGCGTTGCGAATACGCGGGCGGCCAAGTGAACGACATCAACGCGTTCCATGGCGGCGCCGATCGCCCGCAGATCGGCGGCCTTGGAATTGTCCGGATCACTCCGATGGGGATACCGCCCCATCGACACGACCGCCGCCGCCGTGAACGGGACATCGGCGCTCCGCCCCTGACGCATGACCGATCGCGCTCGCGCCACCTCGGCCGGCGGCGCACGGTGGGTGTCCAATCCTGCTACACGGACGGTGCCTGACTCCGGTTTGAGGTCACCGGCAAGGAGTCGCAGCATGGTCGACTTGCCGGCTCCGTTCGGACCAGCGAGAGCGACGAGCTCTCCGGGTTGCGCATGCATGCTGACGTCGTCGATCAAGACCGCATCGTTGACACGGTACGACACCTGCTCCGCAACGACGATCGACTCAGACATGGCGCTTCCGTACCAGCAGCCACAGGAAGACGGGTCCACCGACGGCGGCCGTGATCAACCCCACCGGAATCTCCACCGGTTCGAAGATGCTCCTCGCTGCGAGATCAGCGACCACCACGAACGTTCCTCCAGCGAGCATCGAGGCCGGCAGGAGGTAGCGATGGGAGTATCCCACGATCGGTCGCATGAGGAACGGCGTGAGAAGACCGACGAACGACACGATCCCAACGGCGCCGACGGTTGCCCCGACCGCCGCGCCGCAACCGACGAGCACGAGGGTCGTCACCATCGTGGTGTCGACGCCGAGATGCCGCGCTTCCGGTTCGCCGAGGGCGAAGAGATCGAGACTGCGAGTTGCCGTCAGAAGTGCGCCCGTGGTCAGAACGATGAATGCGACAGCACTACCGAACGTCTGCCAGGTCGCTCCGGCAAGGCTTCCGAGCAGCCAGAACTCGAGCGGCGGAACCGCGGCGCGCTCTGCGCCGAACACTACGAACCCAACCCAGGCACTCAGCGCGGCTCCGAGTGCGACGCCGGAAAGGATGATCCGCGTAGGGTCGATCGAGACGCGACGCACGAGGCGGCGCAGCACGAGCGCCGTCACCACCCCGGCAAACACGCCTCCAGCAATTGCGCCACGGACGCCGGCGGCCGCCGCACCGATCGCCGCACCGATCGCCGCACCCGGGCCGATGCCGAGGAGTTGCGGGTCGGCAAGATCATTCCTCAGCAGGCCCTGCATCACGGCGCCGACGAGGCCGAGCGTTGCCCCGACCGCGAATCCGACGAGCAAGCGGGGCATCCGAATGCCCCACACGACCGCAGCAGCCTGCTCACTTGATTCTCGGAGACCCAGCTTCGCCGCGAATACGCCGAGCACATCCGCGACGCTGATGTCGACGGCCCCGACGGCAAGCGATACGAATGCCGCCGCGATGGCAACAGCACTTCCGACGAGCCAGAACCACCGCCTCCTCGCTGCGTGGGGATCGACTGACAGCGCGACGTTCGTGGCCACTATCGGGACGCGATCGCAACCAGATCGGTCACGAATTGATCGAGTGCCGCACCCGCGCGTGGTCCGAGATTGAAGAAGAAGGCTTCGTCGTATGCGAGGAACGCGCGATCGCGACCTGCGGGTGTCTCGGACACACCCGGGATCTCGAGAAGCGCGTCGAACCCACCAAGCCCGGTGATCCCAGATTCGGGAACAACGATCACGTCCGGTGCCGCTGCCACCAGGGCCTCGGGCGTGAGCGGGATCGGACCCTCGCCGAGCTCTGCTCCCGCATCGAACCCACCGGCTCCCTCGATCATCGCGTTCGTGGGAATCCCCCGACCGAAGATGTAGATGAGCGACGGGCCGCGGGTATACAGGTAGACCATTCGCTGGCCCAATCCCGCCTCGCTCGCTCGCTCCCGGGCGGTCTCGACCTCCTGCATCACGCGCTCGGCGAGTGCGGCGCCCGCCGACTCGACGCCGAGGATCCGAGCAACTTCCTCGATCTTCTCCCCGACACCTTCGAGCGTCGTGCGATACTCGAGGATCGCGACCGGTACCCCTGCGTCGCGAAGCTGCTCGATGGTTTCGACCGGCTCGATCGAGTCGTCTCCGATCACCAGCGTCGGCTCATAGCGAAGCACGGCTTCGGGCGTGAGTGCCTGGCCGAATCCGACATTGCCCCCGTTCCGCTTGAGGTCGTTGGCCTCCGGCGGATACGTGGTCGTGATGTCCACTGCCACGACTCGATCGCCGAGACCGAGCTCGTAGATGATCTCAGTGATGTCGCCGGTGAGTGACACGATGCGCGACGTGTCGCTGACATCGGCGATCGCCCCGTCCACCCCGACAAAGATCCCATCTGGCGCCTCGGTTGTCGCCGTGGTTGTGGTCGCCGGCGTGCTCGCCGTCGCAGGTGCCGTCGAGGACGTACTCGGTGCGGGCGTAGCTGCGGTTGAAGAGATCGTGCCGGACGACGAGCACGCCGTTGCCGCTAGCGCCAGACTCGCCATCGCCACGACGAGCGCCGGGCCGCGAATCGATCGGGCGCTACCGTGTTTCATCCGCTAGTCCGCCTCGGTCACGAGCCGCCGCTGAGAT
>JAHEEL010000155.1 GCA_024640745.1 Actinomycetes bacterium | reverse complement strand
ACCAGGTTGATAGGCCGGAAGTGGAAGCGCAGCAATGCGTGGAGCTGACCGGTACTAATAGGTCGAGGGCTTGATTATGAATATCGCGACGGCAACTCGTACTCGCTATGGAGTGCTCAACGAGCGCTCAGAAGGTTTCGGTGGCAATGGCGGCGGGGTCCCACCCGTTCCCATTCCGAACACGGAAGTTAAGCCCGCCCGCGCCGATGGTACTTGGACCGAAGGGTCCCGGGAGAGTAGGTCGCCGCCGAACACTCTTGAGAGAAGGGCCGTTCCACGCTGTGGAGCGGCCCTTCTTTGCGTTTCCGAGGGTTGGTCACGCGTCCGTGTCGTCCCGGCGGTCGGTCTCCATCGGGGTGGTGATGTGCGCGGTGGTCGACCGACCGTTGCCGCCGTGACGAGCTGATCCTCGGAAGACGCTTCCCTGACGGCGAGCAGCAGCGCATTGGCGTCGATGTCTGACATGGCGTTGTTCTGCGGCCGTCGATTCGAACCGCAGGAGACAGCGCATCCGCTGTCGCCGTCGGCCGGTAGGATTCGCTCGCGACCCGGAGGTCTCTCTCATCGCCGACAACAGAACACCGAAGCCGCGCAAGCGTTCCGGAGGCCAGAAGCGTTCCGACCAAGGTCGCGGTGCGCAGGGTTCACAGCCTCGCGGACAGGGCCGCAAGAAGAAGCACTACTCGGCGACCACACGAGACAAAGCCGCTCCGAGGTCTCCGAACGAGGGCAAGCGTCGCCGAGATCTCAAGGGAGCGGCCGTCGATCTGCCGAACTGGGTCGTTGAAGGGCTCGTTCGCGTGACGCCCAAGGAACGAGTGGCTCCCGCGCTCGAGGCACTCGGCGAAGCGTCGGCGGCAATGGCCGATAGCCGCTATCACGCAGCCGTCAAGCATGCGAAGGCAGCGAAGAACCTCTCGCCTCAGGACGCAACAATCCGTGAGGTCCTCGGCCTGTCCGCCTACCGAATCGGAGACTGGGACACCGCGCTGTCCGAGCTGCGCGCCTATCGGCGCATGGCGGGTGAGGCCGTGCATCTGCCGATCGAGATGGACGTATTGCGCGCAATGAACCGCGACCGCGATGTCGCCAAGACCTGGGACATGCTCGAGAAGGCGGATGTTCCGCCGAGCGTATGGAAGGAGGGAAAGGTCGTGTACGGCTCCCACCTCCTCGAGAGGGGTGATGCGGCCGCCGCGTGGGACCTCACCGGCCCGGAGCGCGTCGGCCCGAATGCGCACGAGGCCGACCTGCGGGTCTGGTACGTGGCCGCTCGTGCCGCAGCGCATACCGGCGAGACGGCCACCGCACGACGAATCGCCGACGCGATCGTTCTCAACGACCCTTCGTTCCCAGGGCTGGACGCACTCGACCGCGAGATCGCCAGAAGCTCCTAGCGGGATCTGTCACTGGTGCGCCATACCCTGGGGCCCCGCACCTCCTCGACACGAGAGGAGATTCCATGGACCTCAATCTCGTCGTGATCAGCGGTCGCCTTGCCACTGATCCGGAAATCTCAGCGTTCGAGGCCGGGTCCACGCTGGCCCGCTATCTGATGATCGCCCGCAGCGAGGAACCCCGCCGGCGCACTGACGTCGTGCCGGTCGTCCAATGGGACCCGCCTGAGTGGACGGCGGAGCTCGTTCGTGGCGACGGCCTATGGATCGCCGGTGGCGTGCAGCGCCGCTTCTGGAGCGATGACCACAACCGGCGCGGCCGCATCGAGATCGTCGCCTACAACGTGCAGCGATGGCCGGAACGCGCCAAGGTCGACGTCGAGGACGCTGCCCTTGCGATGGTGGAGGGTGCCGCGGAGGTCTAGCCTGATCGCTCATGCGAAGAGTACAAATCGCGTCGGCGACCGGACTGGCTGCAGCTGCCGGCGCGGCGGTAGCGGATGCCGGTGGGAACGCAATCGACGCCGCCATTGGGGCGTCCATTGCCTCGATGTGCACTGAGATCGGCATCATCGCGCCCGCCGGAAGCGGCTTCGTCACCGTCTGGCCGAGCGGCGGAGAGCCGATCGTGATCGACGGGTATGCCGAGATGCCAGGTCGCAACCTTCCGCCGGAGCGCTTCGGTGACGGAGGCCGGCGCGTCGAGATGAGCTACGGCGGTCACACCGAAACGATTGTTGGCTGGGGATCGATTGCTACCCCGGGAGCGTTCGCAGCGTTTGCCGAGGCGCACCGGCGCTTCGGCACCGTCGAATGGGCCGAGATCCTGGCTCCGACGATCCGCATCGTCCAGGCGGGCTTCCCGGTCACGCGTGCGTCCGCGGAGTACCTCGACCACTCGCATCGCCTCATCTTCGGATGGGACGAGACGAGCCGATCGATCACCCATCACCTGGACGGGACTCCTGTTGCCGAGGGTGACATCATCCACATTCCCCATCTCGCCGACACATTGCGGACGGTTGCCGCAGAAGGGGCCTCGGTGCTCTACGACGGCGAGATCGGGCGCCGAACGAGCGCTGCGGTGCTCGACGGCGGCGGGATCCTCACCGAGGAGGATCTGAAGGCCTACAGGGTCGAGACTCGTGACCCGATTCGGTTTGAGCTCGACGACTGGGAAGTTGCTACCAACCCGTTGCCTGCCGTCGGCGGAGCGGTCGCCAGTGCCATGCTGCTCCTCGCCTCATCCCCAACATTCGAGGGATGGATTCCCCGTGAGGTGGATCGCATGGCTCGGATTCAGCGTGCCGTCCTGCGGTACCGGGCCGAGCAACTCGACGACTACGCCACGCGAGCCCAAGCAGCACAACGGCTCCTTGCCTACGCCCACAGCGGCGACCTGAGCGCCGTCGAGCGCTCGCCAAGCACCGTCCACACCTCCGTCACGGACACCGACGGGAATGCTTGCGCAATCACGGTCTCGGCCGGGTACGGGGCGGGGTCCCTCGTACCGGACACCGGTTGGTATCTGAACAACTCGCTCGGTGAGGTCGAACTCACGGCGGAGGGATTCCATTCGCTGGATCCGGGGACGCGTTTGGTGTCGAACATGGCGCCGACCGTGGCGCGCCGGCCGGACGGCTCCGTGCTCGCCATCGGGAGCCCCGGGGCATCGCGCATCACGACGGCGATCGCGCAGGTGCTGCTCAATTTCCTGCACCTTGGTATGTCGCTGCGCGAGGCGGTGGCGCACCCCCGGCTTCATGTCGAGATCTTCGAGGGCTCACCGATGATCGCTCACGAACCGGGACTCGACGTGCGATCGATCGACGGCATGACGGCACGACGCTTCCCGGACCTCGCTATGTACTTTGGAGGGGTGCAAGCCGCAGTCTTCGACCCCATTGCCGGACTCTACGGTGCGGCCGACTCCCGTCGGAGCGGTGACACCGCTCGCGGAGGATTCGACTGACGTGGATCACGAGGACTACGCCCGGCTGTGCCTTGATCCCGTCCGCCTTGCCGCCCTCGGGCGTGCCGCTGAGGGGACTCTGGTCGCAGGCGAGCTGAGCGACGCCTTGGGGATCTCACGCCGTGCCGCGCTCGAAACGATCGCAGCACTCAGGCTGGCCGGGCTGCTGGACGATGATGACTGCCTTGCGCTCGAAACTCTGCACACGGTTG
The DNA here is from genome assembly GCA_024640745.1 of Actinomycetes bacterium. Classification (GTDB taxonomy): domain Bacteria; phylum Actinomycetota; class Acidimicrobiia; order Spongiisociales; family UBA5794; genus JAHEEL01. The sequence goes on along the minus strand of JAHEEL010000155.1, from coordinate 2,054 downwards.
CGTCGACCCTTTCCAAGGCAGAGCCTGCGTCGGATGCCATCACAGCGGGCGACTGGACCAACGCTGAGCGAAAGGTGCTGCGCACGTTCTTCTCCGGGGATTCACTGACCGAAATCCCGGCCCAACGGCGCAAACGCCTCGTCGTGCTGGAGCGTCTGGCACAGGAGTTCGAGCCGGGTGTGCGCTACGACGAGGCCACGGTGAGTCGGCAGCTGGCGCTCTACCACGAGGACTACGCAGCACTCCGCCGCTACTTGATCGAAGAGAGCCTGCTGTCGCGAGCGGATGGTGAGTACTGGCGCACCGGAGGCAGATTCTTGGACGCGATTCCGAGCGAGACCGGGAGCGATGAAGCGGTCAGCGGAGAGGCAGGGCCGGCAGTGCGAGCACCGGTGCTCGACACCAGTCGGCCTGATGTATTCATCATGCCGTTCGCGCCCAGTCATCGAGCGGCGCTGGTTGAGGCCGCCGACGATGAACGGATCACTCGGTATATGACGGACCAGTTCCCCTACCCGTACACCGACCATGATGCGGCCGCGTGGATCGCCAAATGCGAGGAGGAGGAACCTCCGCTCAGCTTTGCGATCATGGTCGACGATGCCCTCGCCGGGGGAGTCGGATGCGAACCGAAGACAGACATTCGCTCCGGGTCCGCCGAGGTGGGATGGTGGCTGGCACCGAGGTATTGGGGACGCGGGATCGCCGCAGTTGCCGTTCGACGCTACCTCGCCTACTGCTTCGACGACCTCGACCTGCACCGGGTTGAGGCCGGGGTGTTCGTGTCGAACCCTGCGTCTGCCCGCGTGGCCGAGAAGGCAGGCTTCCGGCTCGAGGGCGTGTCGCGCGATGCCTATCTCAAGAACGGAGAGCTCGTGGATCGTCTGTCATACGGACTCGCACGTTCAGAGACTGACGGCCCCGGTGCGGACACATGACGGGCCGTTATGCGTTCCTTCGATCCGGAGTCTGGGTCGCGGGAGCCTTGATCGTTGTCATGACGGTCGTGGCATTCGTCAACCTGGGATTGTGGCAGCTGCGGCGGCTGGACGAGCGGCGGGCCACGAACGCGCAGATCGAGACGCTTGCCGATCAGGAACCCGTGCCGCTGTGGACATTGATCGCCGAAGTGGGGATGGATCCCGCTGCGCTCGAGTACCACCCGGTCACGGTCAGCGGGGTCTATCGCGTCGATGATGAAGTGATCCTCCAAGCCCGCACGCTCAACGGGCTTTCAGGGCATAACCTCGTCACGCCGCTGGAATGGTCCGGCGGTGTCCTTGCGGTGAACCGCGGATGGATCCCGATCGACAGCGCCGGACCCCCGGTACCGGAGGCTGCGCCGCCCAGCGCCGAGGTGACCGTTACCGGATTGCTGCGCCGCTCGGAAGATCGAGGGCCGACCGGGTTGGTGGGTCCGGACGGCGCGTACCGCGATATCGGCCGCCTCGACCTCGTGCTGCTCGAACCGCAATGGGGCCCGGGGCTGTCGCCCGTGTATCTGCAGCTCGACGAGCAGCGTCCACCGCCCGCCGACTACCCGGTCCCGCTCCCGCCGCTCGAAATCAGCGAGGGATCCCACCTGAGCTACGCCATCCAGTGGTTCCTCTTCGCCGCAGTCGCCGCTGTCGGATTCCCGATCCTCGTGGTCACCACCGCCAGACGCCGCGACTCCCGCACGACCAGCGTCGGCACCGTCAAGTAGAACGTCGTGTGCCCACAGCACGGGAGCGGGGATGGCACTCCATCGTTCTTCGGGCTGGTGAACATCCCGTGGGACGTTGCGAATCCTGGATACGCAGCGCTAGGCCTTCCGGGATTCCTTCCACGCCTTCTTGCGCGCCTTGAGGTCCTCGCGGTCGGCCGCTGAGCCGATCTCGGAGATGTTCGGCCAATCCGGTAGGTAGCGTTCCCACCCAGCGGGCTGCACTGCGAGCTGCCGGGCCAGCACCGCGAGGTAGATCCGGGCCTTGTACTCGCCGAAGCCCGGCAGTGCGGTGAGGCGTGCCATGAGCTCATCCGCGTCGTCGACGTCGCTCCAGATCGCCGAGGTG
>JAHEEL010000015.1 GCA_024640745.1 Actinomycetes bacterium | reverse complement strand
TCGGTGCCGGTGGGGGTGCGGGTGAGGCGGCGGCGGAGTGGTGGGGTGTTCGGGTCGAGGTTGAGGCCGTTGTGGTGGATGGCGACATGGTGGTGGAACCAGCAGAGCGTGGCGAGGTTCCTCGGGTCATGCGACCCACCGTGTGTACGGAGGCGGATGTGGTGCGGTTCGAGCCGATACCGAGACGTACACCCTGCGACGACACACCCGCCATCGCGTCTTGCGACGAAACGACGCACGGCGGGCGGGATCGCCCGCGCCGCGTGGGAGGTGGAGACGGGTTGGCCGTTGGAGAGGCCGATGGTCTGCACCACACCGGTGCAAAGGAGTTCTTCGAGTACCGCAGGACCCACCCTCGGTCCGTACTCGATCTGGCACCCAGACTCCGCGCCCGTGTGAACGGCTTCATCGAGATCGACAAACACACTGACCGACCCGCTGGAAGGGGTCTTGGGATCGCGGGTGCGGTCGAGCGAATCGTGGGCCATCGCGACGAGCGCGTCGGCCCGGCGTTGGCCCCGACTACAGGTCTCACCGCCGGGGAGGGCCCGGAACTCGTCGGAACGCGCCTGGAGGGCTTGTTCGACCACATGGCCGTCCACGGCCGGCAACTGTCCCGACAGGCGCCACGACGACTCATCCAACGTCGGTTGAATCGCCACGAAGCGTTCCTCGAATGCCTGGCGCTCATCGACACGCGACACCCGACGGAGCTTCGCGGTCAACCGTGCCACGCCGTTCAGATCCAACGACTCCGAAAAGGCCAGGGTGTCGCGGTCGGCTCCGGCATCGGCCAGGCGCATCATCGCCACCGCGCGCTCAAAGCTCAGTTCTTGGCGTGCACACCGGCGCTGGATCTGCCGATGGCGTCGGAACCGGCGCCCCGCAAACCCCAACACGCCAGCAGACGCAGGTGAGAGATCGAACCGGGCTACGAGGTACTCCGGCATCGACCGGTGCCCCGCACCCGCCGGAATGTTGGCTTTGTCGAGTTCGTTGACGATCACCGCCTGCCGGTTCCGCAACTCGGAGATCTGCGCCTCCGCCTCCGCGAACTCGGCATGCATCTCATCGATCGTCCAGGATGAAGACCACAACAACATGGTCACAACATATCCAATGGGTGTGACACAAAAGGAAGAGCAAAGAGCAAAGAGCAAAGAGCAAAGACCGGAGCCGCGCCAGGCTGTCCCCGCCTTGTCGCACCGACGGTTGGCATGCCTCGCGTAGGCTCCGCCCATGGACCTCGAACAGGCGACGCGCACCCTTGCCGACTTTCATCGCGACCGAAGATGGATTCTGACGGCGGATGCTGCGGCGGGGGCGACCGCCGTCGCCAATCAGCTGAAGGATTGGGGCGCTGCCGGCGTGATGGTCGTTGCGGGAGTGGAGGGCGTGGGTGATCTTCCGAAGGCTGAACGCTTCTACTACACGCGGGTGAGCGAAGAAACGGTGATGCGCGGCATCCGGGCCTTCCTCGAGTCGGTGGAGCACCCTTCGAATGAACTGCTCGGCGCCGTGGATTCCTTCGACCCCCGCCATGAGGCACAGGTGCTCGGCGGCGGCTTCAGTCGCCGTTCAACCTTGGCCGGCAGGCCGGTCTACGGAACGCGCCCTGAATCCTGGGGTGCGCTCGAAGACAAGACGACGGTCGATCGTCTCTGGGACGAGGCGGGGATCAGGCGCGCTCCCGCCGTGGTGGTGCCGGTCGATGAGGCGGCCGAGGCAGCGAGGGCGTTGGCGTCGGATTCCGGCACGGTCTGGGTGGCCGACAACACCGAGGGTTGGCATGGGGGAGGCGAGTACGCGCGCTGGGTGCGCGACCGCCGCGATGTCGGTCCGGCTGTCGAATGGTTCGCCAATCACGCTGTTGATGTACGGGTGATGCCGTTCCTCGACGGGCTACCTTGCTCGATTCACGGGTTCATCACGAACGACGGAGTTGCGGTGTTTCTCCCAATCGAGATGATCATCATGCGACATGCCACGCGCCCGGAGTTCGTATACGGACAAGCCGCCAACTTCTGGAATCCGCCGATCGCCGTGCGGGACGAAATGCGCCTGGCCGCGCGGCGCGTCGGCGCCGTCTTGGCCGAACGCTACGGCTACCTCGGCGGATTCGGGATCGACGGCGTGTGCACGGCAGAGGGCTTCCTTCCCACCGAACTCAACCCGCGTCTCAGCATCGGCCATGGCCTGCACTCCCGGGCCGCCAACGTGCCGCTCGAGTCGATGGAGCGCATGCTGATCGAAGGAGACCTCGACGTCAATGCGAACGAACTCGAGACATTCATCGTCGGTGAGGCGCAGGAGTCACGCCGGGGCGGATCGCTTCTGCCACTCAAGGGACGCTACAAGGGTGCACGCGCCGGTATCCGGTTCGTCGAAGAACGAGCGGTTGCCGTCGACCCCGACGGCTCCACGGATGCCGTCATGGAGATCGGTCCAGCGGCGATGGGATCGATCATCGTCGTGCGTTTCGACCCGGATCGAACTCCGATCGGCCCGTCGGTCGCCGTCCGGGTTGTCGCCACCCTCGAGCTGGCCAGAGAGCTGTGGGAGCTCGACATGCCGCGACTGGTGCCGGCACCGGATCTATGCCGGCAGGAAACGGCAAGACTCGAGACGTGAGACGCTAGACGCGAGACCCGGACCGTCTTGATACCGCGGAGCCGGCCACTCGGCTCCATGGAAACGGTTCACGGGAGGTCGAGGGGGATCTGGATGTCGAACACGGGCTCACCGGCGCTGTCGACGGTTCCGACGAGGAGGTCGACGGAGCCGGACGGGCCGTCGTTCAGGGCGACGCCGAAGGCGTGCCAGACGTGGGTCGTCGACAGCGTCGACACCGACCGGTCGATGGCAACCCCCGTCGGATCGGTCAGGCGAAGTCTGATGGCATCGATCTCGGGCGCGGCATATCCGCCGACCTGCAGTGGGTAGAGGCTGACCCCGCCTTGGGGGCTCAGGACGACGATGCCGTCGCTTGAGATCGACGACGCGAGCGGCCGATCGTCGCCCGTTGCCTGCAAGTCGATGACGAGTCGTGCAGGCGATGTGGTGGTGAACGCCCGAGCGGCCGTCCGCTCGTTCAGGTGGAGATCGACGACGAGGCCGTCGTCGCCGTCTTCGACGACGTACCAGTGATCGATCAGTACCCCATTGAGGGTTGTGTCGGCGACGGCTGAGTCCACGATGTCGTCCGACAGGTTGACGCGGACGATGCCCTGGTCGGCGAGCATCGACACGCCGACCGGGCCGATGCGTGTCGCCGGGGCGCCGGTGGCCGAGAGGAATTCGATCTCAAGCCGTTCGCACCCCTCGAGGGGATACCAGCGAATCCCGCCAACGGCCTTGGCATCGCGACCCTGACTGTCGAGCGCGGCAACGGTGCCACTTTCGACAAACGGCAGTTCGCCCGCAAGGCAGGCGGGAGCATCGGACGCAACGGTCGAAGTCGTGGACGGCGGTGCAAGCGTTGTGGTGGTGTCTTGCGCGTCGGTACTCGTGCACGCAGCGGCGAGCACGGCCAAGGACACGAACAGGAGTGCAACGCGCATGTGGCGAGGTTACCGACCACCGACGGCTGGCCGAGGAGCGAATGCGCGAGGGTATCGACACCCTCCGACTCCGCCGGCGACCCGTCACGGAGCGCACGAGGGTGTGATAGGTTCGACCGATGCCGTTGCCGGCACCCGATCCCGAACTCGCCCACCGATTCCTCACGGGCGCTGCGCCGTCGGCGCCGCTATTCGTCGAGGCCAGGCGCCTGCGCGATGCCGGAAAAGGGAGAACCGTGACGTACAGCCGGAAGGTGTTCGTTCCGGTCACGACGATGTGCCGCGACCGATGCACCTACTGCACGTTCGCGAAGCCGCCGGGCGGCGGGGGAGCGTACCTCACGCCGGACGAGGTCATGGCCATCGTGCGCGCCGGCGAGCGTCGGGGATGCACCGAGGCGCTCTTCACACTCGGTGACCGCCCGGAGGATCGCTGGCCTGCCGCTCGGGCGTTCCTCGACGACAGTGGCCACGCATCGACTCTCGACTACGTTCGCTCACTCACGGAGCGTGTGGTCGACGAGACGGCGGTCTTTCCGCACGCGAACCCGGGTCTCATGGACGCGACGACCCAGCGCGTACTTCGCCGGTCGAATCCGTCGCTCGGCCTCATGCTCGAGAACATCTCGCCGCGCCTCATGGAACCAGGGATGCCCCACCACGCCTGTCCGGACAAAGAACCCGGAGCTCGCATGGAGACCATCGAAACGGCCGGGCGGCTGCGGATCCCATTCACGACTGGCGTGCTGATCGGGATCGGAGAGACGCCGGCCGAGGTGGTCGAGAGCCTCTTTGCTCTTGCTGCGGTGCAGAGCCGACTCGGACACCTCCAGGAGATCATCATCCAGAACTTCCAGCCCAAGGCCGACACTCGCATGCGCGGCGCGCCCGCTCCGGCAACCGAGTACTTCGCAACGATCGTCGCCCTTGCCCGTTGGGTGTTCGGCGCCGAGATGAACCTCCAGGTTCCGCCGAACCTCACGGACGACTTCGGCGTCTACCTCGATGCCGGGATCAACGACTGGGGTGGCGTCTCACCGCTCACGATCGACTGGGTGAACCCGGAGGCTCCCTGGCCACAGCTCGAGCGCCTCCACGACGTGACTGAAGCTGCCGGCTTTGAACTGAAACAGCGATTGCCGGTGTATCCGGAGTACGTCGATGCGCACTGGATCGACGCGGGATTGTGGGCCAAGCTCGTCGGTGCAGCCGACGGTCGCGGGTACGCTGTGCCGATCAAGATCGCAACGGCATGACCACCATCAGTTTCATTCGACTGCGCCCTGCCGAGAGAATTCGGCACCGTTGGGCCGAGGCCAGGAGGCGCGAGGGCTCGACCGCGGTGGAGGTCGCGCGTCTGACGGCCGACGACCGCGACGCCGCATTGGCCGGGGGGCTGCTGCCCATTTCCAGCCACCAGGGAGCCGTATCGGCTCCCGCGTACGTCGCCGCGCCCGGCACAGCCCTCGCCCTCGCCGAAGCCGGCGTTGCCGGATGGCAGATCACCGTCCGAGCCGGGGATTTCAGAGCTGACACGATCGATGCGCTCGCCCGGACACAGGCCGCGTTCCTGCGCGTCGGAAGGAGCAGCGTCGCCGACGCGTCGTCGATCGCGTCGCTTCCCGGTATCGACGCGAGGGTCTCGGTCTTCGTCGACACCGTAGACGAGGCACTCGAGGCGGTGAGCGTTGGCGCACGGGATCTGATTCTCCGGGGATGGGACACCGAGGCAATCGGCTTGCTTCGCGACGCGCTCCCGTTCGCGCTCGTCGAGCGAACGGCGATCCCGATCGGGGTCGGCATCGACACAGTTCGCGACCGGCTCGACCCCGGCTCCTTCAAGGCGTATCTCGACCTCGTCGACGCGTCGGGCGGTGCGCGCCCGAGAACCGAGTGGGCACCCGGCAAGGATCTGCCGGCGCCGAACGCGCCCGGCCGATTCTCGGCGCAGTGGGTCGACGATGCCTGGCGGAACGGCTCGCCACCGCAGAATCGTGCGGACGGAGGGGAGGTCCGGCGAATCCTGGACCGGGCCCTCGACGGCCACCGCCCGAGTCGGGAGGAGGTGCGGACGTTGTTCGAGGCTCGTGGCGGCGAGGTCGAATCGATTGCGGCCGCAGCCAACATCCTGCGCCGGCGAACCAACGGCGACACGGTGTCGTTCGTCGTCAATCGCAACATCAACTACACGAACCAATGCACCTACAAGTGCGGCTTCTGCGCATTCTCGAAAGGGCCCCGGTCGCTCAATCTGCGTGAGGATCCCTATCTGCTCTCGGTCCCGCAAGTCGTCGAGCGATCAGTCGACGCGTGGAACCGCGGCGCTACGGAGGTCTGCCTCCAGGGCGGCATCCACCCCGACTTCACGGGCGAGTTCTACGTCACCGTTCTCGCGTCCATCAAGGCGGCCGTGCCGGAGATGCACGTTCACGGGTTCACTCCGCTCGAGGTCTGGCAGGGCGCCGAGACATTGGGGATGCCGGTGCGCGACTTTCTCATGATCCTGCGCAACGCGGGTCTCGGAACGCTGCCCGGGACGGCGGCAGAGATTCTCGATGACCGGGTGCGCGCCCATCTGTGCCCCGACAAGATCAGGACGGCGCAATGGGCCGACGTGATGCTGACCGCGCACGAACTCGGACTCCGGTCGACGGCCACCATGATGTTTGGGCACATCGATGATGCGGAAGCGTGGGCGAACCACATCGAGACGATCCGCGTGATCCAGCAGCAGACGGGCGGCTTCACCGAGTTCGTGCCCCTGCCGTTCGTGCACATGGGGGCGCCGATCTACGTGCGCGGCAACGCAAGGCCGGGACCGACCTGGGACGAGGTCGTGCTCGTCCACGCCGTCGCTCGAATCGCGTTCAGCGGCCTCATCGACAACATCCAGGCATCGTGGGTGAAGCTGGGTCTCGACGGTGGACTCACGCTGCTGGCGGCGGGCGCAAACGACCTCGGCGGGACCCTGATGGACGAGTACATCTCGGCAGCCGCCGGAGCCTCGCACGGGACGATGGTGAACGCCGGTGATTTCACCGCTGCGATCGCGTCGATCGGAAGGACCCCCCGCCAGCGCACGACGTTGTACGAGCCGGTCTCGTCGATGAGGATGGTCGGAGAGACGCCATGAAGCGTACCGCCGACGCTACGAGGGATGAGCTCTTCGATGCTGCTTCGCAGCTCTTTCGCGAGTACGGCTATGCGGAGACGTCGCATGCCGACATCTCGGCTGAAGCCGACATCGGCCGCACCACGTTCTACGAGCACTTCGCGTCCAAGGAAGACCTCCTCGTCCAGCTCGTGCAGCGTGACCTGCCGGTCCTGATCGACGAGATCCTGTCCGAGATCCCGCCCGGCCTGACGCCCGACGTGCACCTGCGCGAGCTGACGGTGCGATTCGTGGAGTTCGTTGGCACCGACCATCTCGGTCTGATCCTGCACACGGAGGTCCCGCGGCTCTCACTCGAGGCGCAGGCGGCCATCGCCGCATCCCACCACGCGCTCTCCCACGAGGTCATGCAGGTGTATCGGTCGGGCGTGGCCTCGGGAGTGTTCGGCGCGTTGCCGGGGCCGGTCGTCGGCCGCCTCATCCAAGAAACGATGATGGCGGGCGGGCGCGCAGTGATGGACGTTCCCGACCCCAAGCAGCACGTGCACGCCATTGCGGAGGCAACGGCGGCATTTCTCGTGAACGGCCTCCGGGCAGACCCCTGACCTCACCGTTCTCGCGTAGATCGCGGAAGCGGGCTCGCCATGGCCGCGCAACGGAGTCGGTAGCATCCCGCCCATGCGGATCAACGTCGTCACGATCTTCCCCGAGTACTTCTCGTCGCCGCTCGAGACAAGCCTTGTGGGGAAGGCACGCGCCGCCGGCACCCTCGAGGTGGTCCTCCACGATCTGCGTGAGCACGGCAAAGGTGCGCATCGCCAGGTGGACGACGCTCCATTCGGCGGGGGGGCCGGGATGGTGATGATGGTCGAACCGCTCGCCGATGCACTCGACCCGCTTGACGAGACCCACCGGGTGCTTCTGACACCCGGCGGGCGGCCGCTTGACCAGGACACACTCGACCGATGGGCGACCCTCAACGACCTCACCCTGGTGTGCGGACGATACGAAGGCGTCGACGAACGCGTCGCGGAGCATTTCATCGACGAAGAGGTGTCTCTGGGCGACTACGTACTCCTCGGCGGCGAGGTGGGCGCGCTCGCCATCATCGAGGGCGTGACCCGTCTTCTCACCGGTGTTGTCGGGAACCCGCTCTCCACCGAGACGGAGAGCTTCCGCGACGGCCTGCTCGAAGAGCCGCAGTACACGCGGCCGTCGGAGTTTCGCGGCTGGGCGGTCCCCGACGTGCTGCGTTCGGGCGACCACGAGAAGGTTGCCGAATGGCGCGAAGCGCAACGGCTCGGGCGAACGAGAGAGCGTCGGCCGGACTTGTTGGAGTAGGGAGGGTCTCCAGTCTCCGGTCCCCGGTCGAGATGGCGCTGTTGGCCCGGCGGCGACTCGCGAACGGCCACTCGCGACGTGAGACTCCGCCCGTTAGGTTCCCGCTTTGCTACCATCCTGTTTCGCTCCTTCCGCCTCTCTTGGAGGACCCCGTGAATACGCTCGACCAGATCGAGGGCGCCCAGCTGCGCGACGACATCCCGGACTTTGGTCCGGGCGACACCGTGCGCGTGCACGTGCGCGTGATCGAGGGCGGACGCGAACGGACACAGGCGTTCGAAGGCGTCGTGATCGCCCGGAAGGGTGGCGGCATCCGCGAGACATTCACCGTCCGCAAGGTCAGTTTCGGCGTTGGCGTCGAACGCATTTTCCCCGTGCACGCCCCGATCATTCAGAAGATCGAGGTGCTCCGTCGCGGCGATGTCCGCCGCGCCAAGCTGTACTACCTCCGTGACCGCGTCGGCAAGGCCACGCGGATCAAGGAGAAGCGCGACTGATCGCTGCCGAACGGCCCGCTGTGATCGAACACGACCCGTCGTCCCGGCGGGTCGCTGTTGCGCCGCTCGACGACGCCGCCCTTGCCGAGAGCACCATTGCTCTCGCCGACACCGACCCGGTGCTTGCGGGACTCGTCGCTCGCAACGGCATTCCACCCCTGTGGGCACGCAAGCCGGGATTCGCAACGATGCTCCGGCTCATTCTCGAGCAACAGGTCTCCCTGGCGTCGGCCGACGCCGCCTACCGCAAGTTGCAGGCCGCCGTTGGCTCCGTCGAGCCGACAACGGTGCTCGCCCTCGACGATGACCAACTCAAGGGGATCGGCTTCTCCCGTCAGAAGGCCGGCTATGCGCGAGGCCTCGCCGAAGGACTGGTCGAAGGGTCGATCGACCTCGATGCGCTCGAGACGGCGCAGGACGAGATAGCGATCAATCGCTTGCGGTCGATCCGCGGGATCGGTCCGTGGACCGCCTCGTGCTATCTCCTATTTGCGCTGCGCCGCCCGGATGCCTGGCCGCCCGGTGACCGGGCGTTGCAGGTGTCGATCTTCCGTGTCTACGGGCTTGCCGATGTCCCCGATGCCGATACCGCCAACGAGCGGGCGCGTGCCTGGCGTCCGCTCCGGGCGATTGCTGCGCGTCTGTTGTGGCACGAGTATCTCGGCGGCCGATCGTGAGCGGCGGATTGGTTGATCCCGGCGGTAGGGTGGAACCTGTGACTGCGCCCGACCCCGGCCCCGCTTCGGTACCGGCAGATGCCGAAGACGCCCCTGCGTCGAAGAAGCATGCGCTCCCATTCTGGCTCGAGCTGCCGCTTCTCGTCATTGCGGCCCTGGCCATCGCCGTCATCATCAAGACGTTCTTCTTTCAAGCATTCTGGATCCCTTCGTCGTCGATGGAGGACACGCTTCAGATCAACGACCGCGTCATGGTCAACAAGCTGGCGTACCGCTTCGGCGACCTGCAGCGCGGCCAGGTTGTCGTATTCGACGATCCGCGGGCCGACGAGGCCCCGCAGGAGTCGCTGTTCGAGGCCGCTCGCCGCAGCATCACCGAGGCCATTGGCCTGTCCGTTCCCCGAACCGAGTTCATCAAGCGAGTGATCGGCCTTCCGGGGGAACGTGTCGAGATCATCGACAACCAGGTGCTGATCGACGGGCGCCCCATCGAAGAGCCCTACCTCAAGAATGGGTCCGTGATGCCGGATTTCGGACCGATCGTGGTTCCGAGCGGCGAGATGTTCGTGATGGGCGACAACCGCAACTCGAGCCAGGACAGCCGCTACTTCGGATCGGTGCCCACCGATACCGTTGTCGGGCGGGCGTTCGTCATCATGTGGCCGGTCTCGCGTTGGTCCGGCTTGTAGTGATCGGCTTATCAGCACGCGACCGGTAGCATCGGCACGCCTAACTGACGGGAGGGAAGCGAGTGGGCGAAGAGGATCTCGAGCGGTATGAAACCGACGTGGAGTTGCAGATCTACCGCGAGTACCGCGACGTCCTCCCGATGTTCCGTTACGTCGTTGAGACTGAGCGCCGCTTCTATCTCGCCAATCGCGTCGAGATGAACACTCGCTCCGCCGATGGCTCCGTCTATTTCGAGCTCGAACTCGAGGATGCATGGGTGTGGGACATGTTCCGACCCGCCCGGTTCGTCAAGCGCGTCCGGGTGATGACATTCCGGGACGTCAACATCGAAGAGACCGACATTCCTTCGGAGTTCTGATTCTCGTCACACCCCGGTGACACCATGGCGCAATGTCGACGCGCCGCATGACGGTCGGAGCAACGGGTGAAGTGGTTGCGGCGCGTTTTCTCGAGCGGCGCGGCGCCACCATCGTCGATCGCAACGTCCAGGTCGGACGCGACGAGATCGATCTCGTGATCCAGTGGTCGGCTGCAGACATCGCCGTCGAGGTGAAGACGGGAATCGGCGCCGACAGCCGGCCGTGGGAGAACTTCGATGACGTGAAGCGTGCGCGTTCGCGACGCGCAGCGCTCATCCTCGGCATCCGGCGTATCGATCTGGTCGCCGTTGAGTTGACACCGAGCGACGCGATCGTCCGATGGCTACACGACGTCGGTTGAGCCGTGGCGACGGCGCTGCTCCTTGAACCAGCATCCGCGATGCCAGTGCCGGCGCAGATCAGGATCGAGCTTCGGCACGACGACGAGGTGGCCGACGCCCGGCTCGATCCACAGGTCACACCCCGGGCACACGTAGGCCTTGTCGGCCTGATAGGGCTGGACGGGGTGAACCGATTCGTCGTCGGGGATCACCCGAAGAAACCCCACCCGACAGCCGCGATGATCAGCACCACGAACACGGCGACAACGGCGATGTCGGTTCCTGATCGCTGCTGGTCCCGGAACGGATTGAATCCCATGAGCACCAACGTAGCGCACCGCTACGTCTTGCCGACAGAAGGGGGCCCGCGCGCAGCCTCATCTTCGGGATGCAGTCTCCCGGAGCTCCCTCTGGTGCTAGCTTCGGGTCATGTCGTTTGTTGCCGTGGAGGACCGGGGGAGGTGTCGGTGGGTCACCATGTCTTCGCCCGGAGCGAAGAACGCCGTTCCCAGGACCGGGTGGGACGAGCTCGCCGATGCGTTCGATGCGTTCGAGGTGTCCGCACAGCGGGTCATGGTGCTCACCGGTGCCGATGGTGACTTCTGCGCCGGCGCCGATCTCGGTGCCGATTTCTCGGGCTTCGGTACCCCGGCGGCCAACCTCGAATACATGCAGCGCCCGAACCGCGCCGCCACTGCCTTGCATCGGATCACCAAGCCAACGATCGCTGCCGTCGACGGCGTTGCCGTCGGCGCGGGAATGAACCTCGCACTCGGGTGCGACATCGTGATCGCAACAGACCGTGTGCGCCTTGCCGAGATCTTCGTGAAGCGGGGGCTCACGCTTGACTTCGGTGGTACTTGGCTGCTTCCCCGGCTCGTGGGCCTCGCTCGTGCCCGCGAAATCGCCCTCTCGGGGAGGGTCGTCGAGGCCGAGGAGGCCCTGACGATCGGCCTGGTGACGTCGGTTGTCGGCGCCGATGACCTCGAGGTGGCGGCACAAGAGATGGCCGAGGTGCTTGCGGACGGCGCTCCGCTGGCCCAGCAAGCCATCAAGGTGGCTCTCGATCGGTCGTCCGGAATGGCATTTGAAGAGGCGCTGGCATTCGAGGAACAGGCGCAGGCGAAGCTCTTGGGCTCGGAAGACCTCCTGGAGGGAGCCGCGGCCTTCTTCCAGAAGCGGCCGCCCGACTTCAAAGGACGCTGAATCGGCTCAGCGAAGGCCGCTGCGGCGGCCGGCTGGGCCGCGTATCGGCCCGGTCGTGCGACCATGTGACCATGCTCTGGTTGGTGCTCATCGGTGTGGTCCTCGGCCTGGCTGCCGTGGCGGTCGGCGGGCACCTCATCCTCACGTGGGCCGAGCGGCGCGGCTGGGTCTACTACCGAACCAAGGATCGGCCCCGGCCGCAATCGCTGGGACTGCTCGAGGAGATCTATCAGCCGTCGATCACGCACGTGATCGACGAGCAGGTCACGGAGCAGACCGAGGCGGACCAGGCCGAGGCGGGGGAGGAAGCCGAGAAGGACGGGTTCGCGGCACCGCGCCCGTTCCACGGCTCCCCGCGTTCCACGATCTGGCATCGTGGGCAGAAGCTTTGACGAGATCAGCTCCGTCGGCTCTCGTGACGCTCTACGACGACACCACGGCGAGCAGCAGGATCATGGCGCCGGATAGGGCAGCCAGAAGACCGAGGAACGCCGTGAGGAACGTCGTCGAGGCCAAGCGTTCGATGTCGCCCCGGCTGAAGCTCCACTGCGGCATCAGCCGCGCAAGGTGGTGCGTCAACGGCAATGCCGAAGCAACGGCGATGAGACCGCCGACCAAGAGCAGCAGCCCAATGAAGACCTGCATGGGGACCCTCCGGTCGCTCTAATCAGTATCTCTCGCCCGGCCCGTCCGTGCCAGAGGAGAATTCCCTGGCCGTCGGGCCGCCCGTTCGGCTTGGGCGATCGGCCCCCTGGTTCGTGTCGTCCGGCCGACGTACGGTGCACGGATGAATGCAACCATCACATCGAGTGCCATCATCGGGGTAGAGCCTCACCCGGTGCGAGTCGAGGCGCACGTCGGTGGCGGCAGATCCGGTTTCGTGATCGTGGGTCTCCCGGATGCCGCAGTCCGAGAGGCAAAAGAGCGGGTTCGTGCCGCGTTCTCGTCGACGTCGAACTTCTTCCCGTCGAAGCGTGTCGTCGTGAATCTGTCGCCGGCCGACCTGCCGAAGGTCGGTTCCGCGTACGATCTTCCGATTGCGCTCGGTGTTCTGGCCGCGAACGGGAAGCTCCCACCGGGGGCGACCGACGTGGTGGCGCTCGGCGAACTCGCCCTCGACGGCTCGGTGCGCCCCGCACGCGGCGGTCTTGGTGCCGCGCTGGTCGCACGGGACCTCGGCAAGCCCTGTCTCCTCCCGGCCACCTCTGCCGCCGAAACCGCGGGCCGGCACGATCTCGGCGTGCGGGCCGTGCGCTCGTTGGCTCACGCCATGGAGGTGGCTCGCGGCCTACACCCCGGTGACGACATCGAACCGATCGACGCGGCACGGGTCGAGGTTCCGGATCTTGCCGAAGTGCGGGGCCAGAAGACGGCTAGGGCTGCGCTCGAGGTTTCGGCGGCCGGGGGCCACCACCTCCTCTTCCGGGGTGCGCCCGGTTCGGGCAAGACGATGCTGGCGCGCACGATGCCCGGCCTGCTACCACCGCTCGACGACCGGGAGGCACACGAAGTGGCGCTCGTCTGGGCCGCTGCGGGTCGAGCGCGTCCCGATCCGCTCACACCCCCGTTCCGTGCGCCGCATCACTCGGCGTCCATGGCTGCATTCATCGGAGGGGGAACCGGTGTGCCCACACCGGGCGAAGCCGTTCTTGCCCACCGCGGGGTCTTGTTTCTCGACGAGTTGGGCGAGTTCCCGCCGCAGCTACTCGATGCACTGCGCACGCCCATCGAGGACGGCTCCGTGGTCGTGGCCCGGCAGGGTGCAACGGTGGAGTTCCCGTGTCGCATCCAGGTGATCGCCGCGACGAACCCGTGTCCCTGTGGATACGAGGGAGACCGCCTGAATCACTGCACCTGCGACCAGGGCATGAAAGCCCGATACCAGCGTCGCTTCTCCGGTCCGTTGTCGGATCGGTTCGATCTGCAAGTCGATGTGCCGCGGCTCCGGGTGTCGGAGTTGGCGGGGCCAACCGCTGAGCCATCGGCGGCGGTGCGGTCGCGCGTCACCGCTGCGCGCCGGCGACAGTTCGACGAACGCGGACGACTGAACCGCGAGCTCGGACGCGGAGATCTCGATGCGCTCGAATGGACCGATTCCGCCCTGAGCTGCCTCACCGCCGCTGCAGAGGGAGATCGACTCACGGCTCGCGGCTGGGATCGGGTTCGGCGGGTCGCTCGTACGGTGGCCGACCTCGCCGGGTTGGGCCCGGTCGATCGATCGCACATCGAGACGGCGCTCGCAATGCGGGTGACGGTGTGAGCGCGGCGCATCGTCTCCGCCTCGCATACTCCGGGCTGCATCCGGAGCGAATCCGCGCCCTTTCCGAGCGCTTTGGTGGCCCGGCGGCTGCGGTCGGAGCGGTCGAGCGGCGTCGGATGAAGGCGTCGGATGCCGTCCGTCGCAACCTCGCGGTTCCGGCGCGGCAGCGGCGACACGAGCTTCGTGCCCTTGGCGTCGACGTGGTCCTTCGGGGCGACCCCGGCTATCCGCCCCACCTCGATCGATTCGAGGATGCGCCGGACCTGCTGTTCGTTCGCGGTGTTCTCCCGTCGACGCCCGGGGTCGGCATCGTCGGGACCCGGCGGTGCACCGCGTACGGCCTCGAGCTCGCCGAGGCGTACGGGCTGGCGGTCGCTGAGGCAGGATGGCCCGTCGTGTCCGGGCTCGCCCGGGGCATCGATGGCGCGGCGCACCGCGGCATGGTTGCCGCGGGTGGCCGTGGTGTTGCCGTGCTCGGTTGCGGGATCGATGTGACGTATCCGAGGGAGCACCGGCGTCTTGGTGATCAGATCCTCGAACTCGGCGGCGCGATCATCTCGGAGTACCCGCCGGGGAGCCGACCGGACGCGTGGCGCTTCCCGCCTCGCAATCGCATCATCGCCGGCCTCTCTGCTGCGGTCGTGGTCGTGGAGGCGGGCGCGACCGGAGGAGCGTTGATCACCGCGGTCAAGGCGGCCGAATACGGCATACCCGTGTTCGCCATGCCGGGCGACGTCGACCGCGCTACCTCCGAGGGAACCAACCGCCTGATCCGCGACGGCGCATTCCCGGTCTTCGACCCGGCAGACCTCGTGGCCGAGCTGGATCTCGTCCACGGCCTGGTCCGCGTGGCCGACGGGCGCGACGCGTCCGGTGGGGCGGGTTGTTGACCTCGGCGCGCTATGGCACAAGCATGGCACGATGCACAGCGGGGGTATCGACACGGCCGTCGGCGAGTATCTGGTGCGGCTCGAAGCCGAACGAGGACTCTCTTCGAACACCATTGATGCCTATCGGCGCGACCTCGGCCAGTTTGCTGCGCTGTGCCATCGGTTGGGAATCGAGGATCTCGAGGATATCGAACGCCGGACGGTGCGTCGCTTCCTCGCCCAGCTCACCACCCTCCACTATTCACGCCGCTCGGTTGCGCGCAAGGCGTCTGCGGTACGTTCCTTTCTGGCCGACGCAGCGAGGCGCGGGACGATCCCGGCGAATCCGGCCGTGGGTATTCCCCAGCCGAAGCGGCCGGGCACCCTGCCGAAGTCGGTTCCGGCGGGCACGCTGCAGCGATTCCTCGATGATCTCGACGGCACGGATCCCGTCGACCTGCGCGACCGCGCCTTGCTCGAGGTGCTCTACGGCACGGGGCTCCGCGTCTCCGAACTCGCCGCGATGGCCGTCGCGGATGCCGACGGCTCCGCCTTCCTCCGCGTTCGCGGCAAGGGTGAGACGGACCGCGCTGTTCCGCTCGGACGTGCGGCCGCTCGCGCAACGAAACGCTACGTCGACGGTGGTCGGCCGGCGCTTGCCGGCCCCGACAGCGGCGACGCCCTGTGGCTCGGTGTTCGGGGGGGTCGGCTGAGCCCTCGGGGGATTCGGCGGGTCGTACGTGATCGGCTCGGGACGTTCCCCCATGCGCTTCGTCATTCGTATGCGACACACCTGCTCGAGGGCGGCGCCGATCTTCGGAGTGTGCAGGATCTTCTGGGACACACGGAACTGGCGACCACGCAGATATACACTGCGGTCACTCGGGAGCACCTGAAGAACACATATGAGCGGAGTCACCCACGTGCATGAGCGAGGCGAAGACGAACTTGCCGCACTCTGGGAGCGATTCAAGAGTGACGGTGATCAACGCGCCCGCGAGGGCTTGATTCTCCATTTCTCTCCGCTCGTGAAGTTCGTCGCCGGCCGACTCGGCTCCGGCCTTCCACGGAACGTCGATCCAGGCGACCTCGTCTCGTACGGGACGTTCGGGCTGATCGACGCAATCGACAAGTTCGAGCCGGAGCGGGGCTACAAGTTCGAGACATACGCGGTGAACCGCATCAAGGGAGCGATCCTCGACGAATTGCGCGCCCTCGACTGGGTTCCGCGTTCGGTGCGGGCACGAGCGCGCGAGATCCAGCGCTCCATGTCGGAGCTGGAGCACTCTCTTCAGCGATCCGCGACCGAGCAGGAGCTGGCCGACCACATGGACATCCCGGTCGAAACGCTTCGCGACCAGCTGGGGGAGCTGTCGACCCTCGGCTTCGTTGCCCTGGATGAACTCCTCAACCCCGACGAACGCGACTCTGCCGCAGTGGGGGACATCGTGCCCGATGCTGCGGCATTCGACCCGAGCGGATCCTTCGAGCGAGAGGAGACGCGGTACCTGCTTGCCGACTCGATCAATCGCCTTCCCGAGCGAGACCGGCTGGTGGTGACGCTCTACTACTTCGAGGGACTGACACTGTCCGAGATCGGCACGGTGCTCAACGTCACCGAGTCGCGCGTGTGCCAGATTCACACCAAGGCGGTGCTCAGTCTTCGGAATCGCTTCATCGAACCGTCGTTCTAGCACGCGCACGACGGTTTCCTGCTACCCGTGATCGCTCGGTACACTCGTGCCCACTTCGCACGTCCACTACAAGCCCCTGAGGTCGGATCGCGCAGGCGATCTGCGGGGTGTTCCGGGTGGGCGGAGGCGTGAACCCGAACACAGGAGGAACCACATGTCCGTGGTGAGTATGCGTCAGCTGCTCGAGGCCGGAATGCACTTCGGCCACCAGACCCGCCGCTGGAATCCGAAGATGCGGCCGTACATCTTCACCGAGCGCAACGGCATCCACATCGTCGATCTCCGGCAGACCCTCGAACAAGTCGAAGCGGCCCACAAGCTCGTTCGCGATACGGTGGCCGACGGTGGAGTCGTGCTCTTCGTCGGTACGAAGAAGCAGTCGCAGGGTGCAATCGAGGAAGCCGCGACGAAGGCCGGCATGCCGTTTGTCAACAACCGCTGGCTGGGCGGGATGCTCACGAACTTCCAGACGATCCACAAGCGCATTCTCTACATGCTCGAACTCGAGCAGATGGAGAAGTCGGGCGAGATGGAGTCGCTTCCCAAGAAGGAACGTCTGCGCCTCCGCCGTGAGTTGGACAAGCTCCACGCGGTGCTCGGAGGAGTCCGAGATATGAAGCGCCCGCCGAATGTGGTGTTCCTGATCGATGTCATTGCCGAGCACATCGCGGTCACGGAGGCCAATCGCCTCGACATCCCGGTGATCGCGATCGTCGATACGAATTGCGACCCCGATCACGTCGATCTGGTCATCCCCGGCAACGACGATGCGATCCGCACGGCCTATCTCATCAGCGACATCATCGCCCAAGCCGCGATCGAGGGTCGTGAGATCCGCGAGGCGGGCCACGAAGACGCGCCGGCGAAAGACTCGCCCGTCTCGGCGCCGGCGGACCCGATCCCGGCACCTCCGACAGACGTGATCGTCCTGGAAGAGATCCAGGCCGAGAACGCCGTCGCTGAGGTCGCCGTGATCGAAGAGACACCGACCCCGAAGGAGGACGCATGAGCGACTTCACTGCACAGGACGTCCAGGCGCTTCGCCAGGCCACCGGCGCCGGCATGATGGATGCAAAACGAGCCCTGACCGAGTCTGGCGGCGATATCGACCGCGCAAAGGACCTTCTGCGCGAGCAAGGCCTCGCCGACGCGGCGAAGCGCAGCGATCGCGCGCAATCCGAGGGCGCCATCGGCTCGTACCTGCACCGCCAGGCCGGGCGGCCGGTCATCGGCTCCCTCGTGGCGCTGGCGTCCGAAACCGATTTCGTCGCCAAGAGCGAGGAGTTCCAGCAGGTCGCGAACGACCTCGCAATGCACATCGCCGCGGCACGGCCACAGTGGATCAATCGCGAAGACGTGCCCGAAGACGTCGTCGCTGAGGAGAAACGCCTCATTGCGGCCCAAGCGGTGAACGAGGGCAAGCCGGAGAACATCGTGGAGAGGATCGTCGAGGGGCGCATCAACAGCTTCTATGCCGACAACGTGCTCTACGACCAGGTCTTCGTCAAATCCGAAGTGTTCGACGGGACGGTGGGCGAACTGGTCAAGCAACTCGCTGCCAAGATGGGTGAGAACATCGGCATCATCAAGATGTCGAGGCTTGCCGTCGGCGAGGAAGGCTGATGCGGCGGGTCGTTCTCAAGCTCTCGGGCGAGGCATTCGCCAGCCCGGACACCCGCTATGGGATCGACCCGGCCATCGTTGCACGAGTCGCGGATGAGATCGCAACGGTCCACGGCGAGGGCTACCAGATCGGGGTTGTCGTGGGCGGCGGCAACATCTTCCGCGGCGTGTCGACGGCCGCGGGAGATATGGATCGGGCCAACGCCGACTACATGGGCATGCTGGCCACGGTGATCAACGCGCTGGCGCTGCGCGACGCCCTCGAGCGGGCAGGCTCACCGGCTCGCGTTCAGACCGCGATCACGATCCAACAGGTCGCCGAGCCGTACATCCGTTTGCGAGCGATACGTCATTTTGAGAAGGGCCGCATCGTGATCTTCGCCGGTGGAACCGGCAATCCATTCTTCACCACCGACACCACGGCTGCGCTGCGGGGTGCAGAGATCGGTGCTGCCGCCGTGCTCAAGGCGACCAAGGTGGACGGCGTCTACGACGCCGATCCCGTGACGAATTCCGGTGCAACACTGCTGACCGACGTCAGCTACATGGACGCCATCCAGCGCCAGCTTGGGGTGATGGATGCCACGGCCATTACGATGTGCATGGACAACAACCTTCCGATCCGCGTGTTCAACATGAATCGGCCCGGCGAGATCATCAGGGCGGTGCGCGGGGAGGACGTTGGAACGCTGGTTCACTGAGGAGGCGCCGTGATCAACGACTTGCTGAACGATGCCGATCACAAGATGGATCAGGCGGTGGTGCACACGACCCACGAGTTCGGCGGGATTCGGACCGGTCGGGCCAATCCAGGGCTGCTGAGCCGCATCACCGTGGACTACTACGGGACGCAGACTCCGCTCCAGCAGATAGCGGGCTTCTCCGTGCCCGAGGCGCGGCTACTGGTCATCCAGCCGTATGACAAGACGGCGATTCCCGCTATCGAACGCGCGATCCAGGAGGCCGACCTCGGCCTCAACCCTTCGAACGACGGGAATCTGATCCGGCTGGCCTTCCCATCGCTGACCGAGGAGCGGCGCAAGGAGCTGATCCGCCTCGTGCGCCATCTCGCCGAGGAAGGCCGTATCGCCATCCGGAACGTTCGGCGCCACTGCAAGGATCAGCTGGAGTCCGAAGACGCGTCGGAGGATGATGTTCATCGCGCGGAGAAGGAGCTCCAGGAGATGACCGACCGGCACATCGAGCGGCTCGACGAGATCCTTCTGGCCAAAGAACAAGAGCTCCTCGAAGTCTGACGGAGGCGTGCCGATGCCAACCGATGACGACGCGCCTTCGACGGAGGACGAGATTTCGGACGAAGACGCAACGTCGAGTTCCGCAGGAGGCGATGATGCCTTCGAAGCTACGTCCGGACCGCTGAATACGTCATTCGAGTCGCGAGCAGAGGTACTGTCAGGGGCTATGGACGGTCACGACTCCGAATCGACCGGCGAACTCGATCTGCCGGAGCCCGATGACGATATCGAACTCCGCCCGGCGCCGTCTGATCCGGGATTCGACGGATGGCTCGACGGCGGCGATGCTGCCGCGAACGATACGTACGCTGCGCTTGCCGACGAGGATGATGCGGCCGCCGAGATCGCAGAGTGGGTGGCGTTTACCGGCGGCTCGAACGTCGAGGGCGCGGATGCCGGAGAGCCCGATGTCGTCGTCGACGTAACCGACGACTCAGTTGAGATGGCATCACAAGCGGTGAACGCAGAGCCGACCGACGATGCGACCGATGCGCCCACGGAACCCACCGCTGATGTCGACGACGAGGACGGCGCCGACGAGCCGCATGAAGACACCATCGAGTTCTTCATCGACGGTTCCGACGACGCGGAAGAAGACGTCGAGGGAACGCAACCGACCGAATCAGACGCCACGGCCGACTCCGGCGCCAAAATCGCGATCGATGAGACAGATGCCGTCGTCGCGCCGACTGCTCCCGATGCCCGCGATGCACCCTCATCCGCGCCCGAGGATGCTGCGGATGACGGGCCCGAGGATGCTGCGGATGACGGGCCCGAGGATGCTGCGGATGACGGGCCCGAGTATGCTGCGGATGACGGGCCCGAGGATGCTGCGGATGACGGGCCCGAGGATGCTGCGGATGACGGGCCCGAGGATGCTGCGGATGACCGCTCGGATGAACCGGCCGCAGAAGATCCCGATCATCT
>JAHEEL010000154.1 GCA_024640745.1 Actinomycetes bacterium | reverse complement strand
CGCGCAGGTAGGACATCGCCCATCGCGTTGTGAACAACTGGGGCTGCGGATCGCGTGTGTTGTGTAGCAGGAAGGTGCGCTTGGCGAGTCCGGAGATCTGATCGTCGAGCGCCCCAACATCGACCTTCCCCGTGACCGAGGTCAGTGCTTCGAGGATGCGGGCCTTGTCGCGTTCGGTCTGGAGACGTCCGATGCACCACGTTCCTGCGTTGGACATCGCCTTGTAGTCGAGGTCGACGGGGTTCTGTGTCGAGAGCAGCAGTCCGACGCCGAATGCCCGGGCCTGCTTGAGCAGCGTCAGGATCGGCTGCTTGGCGGGCGGATTGGCCGTTGGCGGTACGAAGCCGAACACCTCGTCCATGTAGGCGAGGGCCCGCAGATCGCCGCTTCCCGGCTGCGACCGCATCCAGGTGATCAGCTTGGAGAGGATCAGCGTGACGACGAACTGGCGCTCGTCGTCGGAGAGGTGGGCGAGATAGACGATGGCGGCTTGTGGCTTCCCATCCGGGTCCCATAGGAGGCTTGGGATGTCGAGGTCGGCGCCGACCATCCACGTTTCGAACCCCGGAGACGCCAGCAGGCCGTTGAGCTTCATGGCCAGCTCGAGCCGTTCATCCGCAGGGAAGAAAGCCTCGACGTCGAAGACGCCGAGCTTGCGGATCGGTGGTCGTTGGATCCAGCCGAGGAGGGTGTCCATACGCAGGGACTCACCGCTCCGCCAGGCATGTTCGATGAGGTTGGCGATGAGGATGTTCTCGCGTGAGGAGATCGGGTCGGCCTGGACTCCGATCATGCCGAGCAGCCCTGCGGTGAATCCCTGGATCTCATCCCGGAGCGCTTCGGCGCGATCGTCGAACGAGCCGGTGGGAGCGGTCAGCGATCCGACAACATTGAGCGGGATGCCGGCGTTCGACCCGGGGGTGTAGATCGTGAGACCGGCACGGTCACGGAGATCGCCGATGTCGGCTCCGGTCAGGCCCCAGCTCTCGAGTCCGTTGGACCACAGAGCGGCAGTGTTGGCTGCGGCCTGTGCGACGGTGGTGTCTTGTGTCGCCGCAGGATCGATCCAGGGCTCGAAGTCCGACGGGGCTAGGTTCGGGAAGGTCAAGAGGAGGTTGGTCATGTCACCCTTGGGATCGAGAACCAGCGTTGGAACCCCGGACCGCAGCGCCTCTTCGAGGTAGATGATGCCCAGGCCCGTCTTGCCGGAGCCGGTCATGCCGACGATGACGCCGTGCGTCGTGAGGTCCGACGCCTCGTACTCCGTGGTCTCTTGTTCGATGCGCTTTCCCGTCTGAGGATCGACGGGCCCGCCGAGATAGAAGTCGACCATTCGGCAACGCTAGTGCGAGGCGGTGCCTGTGTTCCGTTCTGTGGGCACGGGACGTCGATTGGGACAGCGTCCTTTGTGGCGCTGCAAATCCTGGGAACGCGTCAGACGCCGAACCGGGTCCGGATCACGGCGAAGGCGTCGTCCGACTCCTCGGCGATCATGAATGAGAACCCCTCGTGGCCGGTCAGCCGACGGACGAGTTCCACCGAGGCCGTGGTGTTCGTGGCGATCCCTGCGACGACGTCCGGCTCGTAGCCGAAACCTTCGATGACTCCCGAAACGGCGTATGGATCCGACGCGCACAGCACCGTGCAGCGGACGTGCCCGCGCAGCTCTTCGAGGACCACCTCGCCGTTGTAGGGCTCGAGTGGCGACGCGCCGGCCTCGGCGACCACGATGTCCGGCCGTGTCGCGGCGATCAGCGACAACAGGTCCCGCAGACGCCGGCGGTACTCCTCAGGCTCGACGATTGTCGACGGCAACCCAACGTCGATGAAGTCGTAGATGTCGTCTGCCCCGGCATCCCACATGGCCAACACGTCGCGGTAGCGTCCGGCGCCGGTCAGCTTCGTCCCGGCGATGTGCAAGCCCAGACCCTTGAGATGTCGAATGATCCGCTTTGCAGCCGTCGTCTTGCCGGCCGACATCGACGTGCCGATGATCAGCAGTGTCGGGATGTCGTAGGCGACATCGGGGATCGGCGGGACGAAGTCGTTCATCGAGAGCTTCTGTCCCTCGCGTGCGACGTGCCCGACGTAGCGGAGGCGCATGATCGGCGGCATCAGCGGCGCGAGCGATGTGACGCGCCCGAAGAGACCGGCGGCGGTCATGGCGTGGAACATCCCGTCTTCGGCAATGTCGCGCCAATCGCCGACCGCCTCGAGCGTTGCCCGGCGGCTGCCCCACGCACCAACAACGAGATCGCCCTCCACTACCTCGATCATGCGGCCGCTGCGCAGTTCGACGCGCGACAGCTCGCCGGCACGGCCGACGACCTGGCCGACCACGTAGTCACCCATTCCCCAGTCATCACGCTCCCACGGCATCACCGTGAATGGCTCCTCGGCGAGGTCGGAGATGCGGGTGAGGGACGAGAAGAAGTACTTGATCATCGCGTGCCCTCCACTTCCCCGTCGATCGGCTCCATGATCAGCGCCGCAAGCAGCGCCGTGCGCGGCGCGAGGCTCGCCAGCTCGATGCGCTCGCTCGGCGCATGGGCACCGTCGCCGACGATCCCGAGCCCGTCGAGGGTCGCGGTGCGCTGACTCGTCGTGTTGCCGTCTGATCCGCCGCCGGCCGTGACCTCGCGCAGGTCCATTCCGAGCCGTCTTCCGATGCGCTTTGCTCGCTCGAAGAGGGCCCGATTGCGCTCGGACCGGACCATTGGCGGACGCCCGAATCCACCTGTGACCGTGATCGATGTGCCGGGGGTGACCGGCTCCATGGATCGGATCGCCGCGTCGACGTTCGTAGCGTCCTCGAGCGTGAGCACCCGCACATCGACGACCGCCTGGCTTCGGGGCGCAACGACGTTCGCCTGGATGCCGCCCTCGATGGTGCCGACGTTGACGGTGATGTCACGTTCGCGGTCGGTGAGGGCGAAGAGGCGTTGGATGACGGACGAAAGCTCGAGGATGGCGCTGGCGCCGGCCTCCGGGTCCAGCCCGGCGTGGGCCGCACGTCCGTGTACCGTCACGGTGTATTTCGCCAATCCCTTCCTTGCGGTCTTCATGGCTCCCGAGGAACCGAGTCCCGGTTCGCAGATGAACGCTCGCGACGCCACTTTGCTCAGCCGATCGATGGCCGACGTGCTCTCACGGCTTCCGATCTCCTCATCGGTGTTGAAGAGCACGACCGGCGTCGCCGGGGGTTCGAGGCCGAGGTCCCGGAGGCTCCGCAGGGCGTACAGGATCTGAACCACGCCGGCCTTCATGTCGAAGACACCGGGGCCGTGGGCGACCCCGTTCTGGACGTTCCACGGCCGCGCTTGGAGCGTGCCCAGGGGCCAGACCGTATCGACGTGGCCCACGAGGAGCTGGGTCGGGTCGTGGCGCCGTCGACGGGCCGGTCTGGCATAGAGGAAGCCACCCGACTTGTTGGGTCCCGACATGCGGTGGCGGTAGCCGAGCTCATCGAGTTCGGGTGTGAGTCGCTCGAGCACCTTCCGGGTGGCCGCCGGGTCGGGCGACGGACTCTCGATGGCGACGAGCTCACCGCACAGGTGGAGCAGTTGGTCTTCGCGGGCGGTGAGGTGGTCGAGAATCTGCTCAGGCTTGGCACTCGTCGTCATGACCTACCTCGACCAGCCGGCATGGAATGGGAAGCTCCGGCTCTCGCTGATCGTCGCGTACCGATCTGGTGGGAGGTACGCAAGGATCGGTGCCTCAGAGACCGTGTGCCAGTCTTCTCGATCGAGCAGGCGCACGGCCGGCTCCGCCACTGCCGCGGCGACGATTCGGCCGATGACCATGCTGTTCGGGCCGAGATCCTCGACGGTCCGCTCGAGTTCGCATTCCAGGTGAACCCGGGCGCCGGTGACCAGCGCCCCGTCGACGACGGTCGCGGGTTCGGTCGGCACCGCCGCGAGGCTCGGCTTCGAGTTGTCCGGTGCACGTGGTGCGGCGGTGAGGCTGGCCTCGACGACCTGGTCCGGGGTCGGGTAGGAAACGGTGAAGACACCGGTACGGACGGCGTTGCGATAGGTGGCGTGTTCCTCGCAACAGACGAACCCGAAGAGGTTCTCCCAGGAGACGGGCCCTGCCAGGTGCTTCGGAGCGAGGTCCACGGCTCCGCCCGGGTCGACGGTTCCGATGATGACGAGCGGGCGGGCAACGTAGAAGCGATCCCAGATCGGAACGTCGCAATCGAGGCTGATCAACTCGTCGCTCATGACTCCTCCAACCTGAGCGTACCGGTTGGGGGGGAGGCTCGCCAGGGGAGACGGTTCCGGGCGCCGGTCGTCGGGGCGGGTGTCAGCGAGGACGGACGGCCGGCCGATCGAGGTGTTGGTGGGATCCGGTGCGCACGTGGCAGGCGGCGAGATGATCGGGGTTGTCGCCGACCGGAAGGAGGGCGGGCACGTCGATGTCGCAGACACCGGCCTCGGCGATCGAGCATCGGGGATGGAAATGGCATCCCGGCGGTGGGTTGATCGGCGATGGCACATCGCCCTGGAGGATCTCGCGATTGCGTGGTCGATCGGGGTCGGGAATCGGGATCGCCGACAGCAGCGCCTGCGTGTACGGGTGCGTCGGGTTCCGGTAGAGCGTCTCGCGATCGGTGATCTCGACGACTCGACCGAGGTACATCACGGCGACGCGGTCCGAGATGTGTTCGACGACGGCAAGGTTGTGCGCGATGAACAGCAGCGTCAGGTTGAGCTCCTTCTGCAGTTCTTTGAGGAGGTTGAGCACCTGTGCCTGCACGGAGACGTCGAGGGCCGACACCGGCTCGTCGGCGACCACGAAGTCCGGTCCCAGGATCAGCGCCCTCGCCAACCCGATCCGCTGGCGCTGGCCCCCGGAGAACTCGTGGGGGTAGCGATTGGCGGCGTTCGAATCGAGACCGACCAACTCCAGCATGCTGTTCACCCGCTCTCGCCGCTCTTTGCGGTTGCCGACACCGTGCAGCTTGAGGCCCTCGGAAATCGACTCGCCGACCTGCGTGCGCGGATCGAGTGAAGAGTACGGGTCCTGGAAGATGATCTGGACGCGACGTCGGAACGGCTTGAGCCGTTTCTGCTTGAGGTGGGTGATGTCTGCCCCGTCGAAGGTGATCGTGCCGGAGGTGGGTTCGAGAAGGCGGACCAGCATGCGCCCGAGGGTCGTCTTTCCGCAGCCCGATTCGCCGACGAGGCCGACGGCCTCGCCCCGCCGAATCTGCAGGTTGACACCATCGACCGCATCCACGGTTGCGACCTGTCGTTGAAGCACGCCACCCTTGACCGGGAACTGCTTCACGAGATCGCTGACTTCGATGAGATTCTCAGTCATCGTCCCCACTTTCCGAGAACAACCAGCATCGGACTTCGTGACCAGCCGCGACTTCCTCGAGCCGTGGTTCTCGCTTCAAACAGATGTCCAGGTCGTTCTCGACGCGTGCACTGCAGCGCGCAGCGAACCGGCAACCGGCCGGTAGATCGATGAGCGACGGCACGACGCCGGGGATGGTGTCGAGCTCGTCGACGAGCCCGCCGAGAACCGGAATCGAACCGATCAGACCTTTCGTGTAGGGGTGCTTTGGCTGCTTGAAGATGGTGCGGACGTCGGTCTGTTCGACGATCTCTCCGGCGTACATCACCGCGACACGATCCGCCATCTCTGC